>DAOTPH010000130.1:0-5312 GCA_035451765.1 Bacteroidota bacterium
TATCGATGGTGCAGCAGAAACAGCAAAAGAGATGGGAATGCCTGGCAAATGGGTTATCACACTTCACAATCCAAGTCTTATGCCATTCTTGCAATATTCAAGCAGGAGGGATTTGCGTGAAAAAATATGGAAAGCTTATTCAAATCGCGGGAACAATGGGAATGAATATGATAATAATGAGGTTATTAAAGAAATCGTGAATCTGCGAATGGAACGTGCACAATTGCTTGGTTATAAAAACCATGCTGAATATCGACTTGATGATGCAATGGCTAAAACCCCTGAAAATGTATTCAATCTTCTCAATCAAATCTGGCCTCCTGCAATTAAAGTTGCAAATCAAGAAGCTGATGAATATCGTGATATGATTAAAAAAGAAGGTGGTAATTTCAAACTCGAACCCTGGGATTGGCGTTATTATGCAGAAAAGGTGCGTAAAGCAAAATATGATATTAATGAAGAAGCAACAAAACCATATTTCAAATTAGAAAACGTTCAGCAAGGTATTTTCATACTTGCAAATAAGCTATTTGGTATATCTTTCAAAGAAATCACAAATATTCCCAAATATAATCCCGATATCTATGCTTATGAAGTGATTGATAGCAACCAAAAATTCCTTGGTATTTTATATATGGATTTCTATCCACGTCCCAATAAGCGACAAGGCGCTTGGATGACAAATTACGTGGAAGAATATATTAGGAAAGATGGATCGAAAGTTCATCCTGTTGTTTCTTTAGTTTTCAATTTTACAAAACCAACTGCAACATCACCCGCTCTTTTAACATTTGATGAGGCAGAGACAATGTTTCACGAATTTGGCCATTCGCTTCACGGATTATTTGCAAATACAAAATATAGAAGCTTAGAAGGAACAAATGTTCCACGAGATTTTGTCGAAATGCCATCACAAATAATGGAAAATTGGTTTGTCGAACCCGATATGCTCGCATTGTTTGCAAAACACTATAAAACGGGGAAGGTAATTCCACAAGAACTGGTTGATAAGATTCAAAAATCATCAAAATATGGCCAAGGTTTTGGAACAGTTGAGTATCTTGCAGCTTCATATTTAGATATGGATTATCATATATTGACCGAGGCATTTAAAGAAAATCCAATGAAATTTGAAGACCAAAAAATGAAAGAATTAGGCTTGATTCCCGAAATTATCTCACGATATAGAAGCACTTATTTTAATCATATTTTCACAACAGGCTATGATGCGGGATATTATTCATATATATGGGCAGAAGTATTGGATAAAGATGCTTTTGAGAAATTCAAAGAAGATGGGATTTTTAATCGCTCAACAGCAATTGGATTTCGTCGTATTCTCGAACGAGGAAATTCGGAAGATCCAATGAAAATGTATATTGAATTTCGTGGAAAAGAGCCAAGCATTGTACCATTACTTAAGGGACGAGGCTTAATGTAATTACATTATTGTAATTATATTTTTCAAATGCTCGATCTCGGGTGGTGATTTTGAAAGATTAATTGATATTGCATCAAATCGTGTGAAAGCATCATTAAGTTCATTCACATAAAGAAAGCCACGAGCAACATTTATTAAATGTTTTTGTTTTGTGGGAGTTATTGCTTCAAATCCGCTACCATAATCAGAGGATTTGCGAGCTTTAACTTCCACAAATACAATTGTTTCGCCATCTTTAGCAATTAAATCAATTTCACCGACTTTACCAAAATGAAATTTGCGCTTTATTATCTTATAGCCAAGATCTTGCAAATATTTCTCAGCAATTTTTTCACCGTCATTACCTCTTTCAATTGTATTTTGCATAATATGATTTAGAGAAAATACAAAGATAGAAAATTTTATTTTTCAAATTTATAATTATTAATAAAATTAAAATTTCAGTTTTTCTTAATTTGTATTTTTAATGAATGCAATATGCGAATCATTCGAACTACATTATTTATTATAATTTTTAATTTTATAATTTTAAAAGCAGAATTTATCGAAGCACCTCTGATAAAACCATTTGCGGCAAATATTTATGAAGCACGCATTGGAATGGTTGATTATGCTACAGAAAATCATTTACGGTTGGATATTGGGGCAAATCTGGATTTATACCAACAAAAATTGAAAAATAATATTCAATTTGGTTTTGGGACAGAATTCTTTACATACACACAATTGCGTTCAGAGGATAATTTCAAATTTCCCGTAGAAACGATTGATTATTATTTTGGTGGCAATTTTTCATTTATTTATCCTATAAAAAATTACGGTATCGAAGCTCGATTACGTGTTGCTCATATCTCGACTCATCTTGCGGATGGCTATAATAAAATCGCAGGTTATTATGTTCTGCTTAGGGATACAGTAAATTTTATAATGATAATCCCTATGACATATTCTCGTGAATTTATTGATTTGACATTAGCAGCAAAAAGCAAAGATTTTCGTCCTTATATTGGTATGATTTATAATTTTCATAAAATCCCAGCTGATTTGCCAATATTTATTCCGTATGTAGGATTTGATGGAAATTTTAGATTAAATGATTGGCTCAAAGTTGTGGGTGGACTTGATTTTAAATTAAACGGCTATGAAGGAACAATGATTGGAATGACAAATATGCTACTTGGTTTGGAATTCCGAACAGCACAAAATCGAAGCATTCTTTTAAAATGTGAATGTTACACGGGTAAAAATTATTATGGACAATTTTATCATCAAAAGTTTGATTATTTTGGATTGGGTTTTCAATTTAATTATTATTAAAAAATGGATGTAAAAGAATTTAAAGAAATAGATAAGCCACATTCAAATTGTGGTGTATATGGAATATATAATCATCCGCAAGCATCGCTTATGACTTATTATGGATTGTTTTCTATGCAGCATCGTGGACAGGAATCGGCAGGTATTACAACATTTTATTTCGATAATGAAAAAAAGAAAATGCATTATGCTTATCATAAAGGGATTGGACTTGTTTCAGAAGTATTTGCTGATTCAAAAATTTTTCAAGATGAATTAATAGGAAATTGTGCAATTGGACATAATCGTTATTCAACGACAGGTTCTATGACACGTTGGAATGTGCAGCCCTTTAATATCAATTACAAAAGTGGAATATTATCATTAGCTCATAATGGAAACTTAACTAATACAAAGTATTTACGAAAAAAACTGCAGGATGAAGGTACAATTTTTCAAACGACATCAGATTCTGAGCTGTTCTTACACTTGATGGCACATAGCAAAAAAACAACCCCACTTGAGCAATTGCAAGATGCATTACAGCAAACAATTGGCGCATATTCACTTGTTTTATTAACAGAAAGTAGTTTAATTGGCGTTCGAGATCCCTATGGTGTTCGTCCATTAAGTATTGGACGAGTAAAGAACAATGGGAGCTGGGCGTATATTTTAGCAAGTGAAACCTGCGCATTTGATATTATTGATGCAGAATATATCCGAAGCGTAGAGAATAATGAAATTGTTGTAATTGATGATGATACTATAAAAACAGGCGAAATAAAATCATATAAAATACTCCCTGAAACACCTACAGCAAAGCATTGCATTTTTGAATATATTTATTTTGCTCGACCTGATAGCAAAATTTTTGGAGAAAGCGTTGATAGAGTTCGCCGCAAGCTTGGAAAAGAGCTTGCAATTGAGTCACCTGTGGTAAAATCTGATGGCGAGCGTGTTGATGTTATTGGCGTTCCCGATAGTGCTAATACGGCTTCACTTGGGTTTGCACATAGCAATAATAAATATAATTATCCAACAAGATTTGAGATTGGTTTAATTAGAAATCACTATTCTGGGCGTACATTTATATCTCCAAAACAAGATGAGCGAATATTAAAAGTAAAAACAAAGTTTAATACTGTAAATGGTGTTATTCGTAATCGTCACATTACACTTGTCGATGATTCAATTGTGCGGGGAACGACTTCTCAAGCGCTAGTTCAATTAATACGTCGAGCAGGGCCTAAATCTATTGATATGCGAATTTCATCACCACCAGTAAAATATCCTTGCCACTATGGAATGGATTTCCCTACACGCGAGGAACTCATAGCAAATCATCATTCAAATGTTGAGGAAATAAGACAAAAAATTGGAGCTGATACTTTGCATTATCTTTCTAAAGAGAAAATGCTTGAATCTGTTCCTCACGAACCTGGAATTGATTATTGTACTGCTTGCTTTACAGGTGAGTATCCCATCCCAATTGAAGAAGAATTAAATAAATTTTCGACTGAAAAATAGCTCTATTCAATTCTTTTCATTCGCGCCATAAAAAATCCATCGGAATTGGATTGTGTGAAATCAATATTTAGCATAAAAGCTTCAATGCTGATATTTTCTATTCCAATATTATTTTTATTAATAATTGGTTTTATAGGGTCAGGAAGGAAATTTTTATTTGCTGCTAAGAATTCATCAATTACATTTTCATTTTCATCAGGTAAAATAGAACAGGTAGAATAAACTAATATTCCACCAATTTTTACATATTTTGAATATTCAGATAAGATTTTCAATTGATTATTATGCAATTTTTCTAATAAAATAGGATTAATCCTGTACTTTCGCATTGGATCGCGCCTAATTGTACCCATTCCCGAGCAGGGTGCATCTACTAATATTTTATCAAAACCATTGCGTAAGTATTTATTTTTATTAATAAATACTTCAATATTTGTTTTTAATGAATTGTTTGTTTGAATAATTGATAAACCACATCGGGAAGCGCGTTTTGGAATTTCTTTTAATCTATTATATTCTATATCATTTGCAATAACAACGCCTTGATTATTCATAAGATCCGCAATATGCAATGTTTTTCCGCCAGCTCCCGAGCAAGCATCTAATATAATTTCACCTGGTTGGGGATCTAATATATAAGAAATCAATTGGCTACCTTCATCTTGAATTTCTATTTTCCCAGATTTATAAAAATTGAACTCACTAAGTTGCACACGCTCATAAAGAACAATTGCATTGGGGACAATTTTGCTTTTATAATATTGAATAAGTAAATTTTTTAATTCATTTTCAATTTCTTGTATATTTGTATTTAATTGACTTATGCGAATTGTTGGATATGCTGCGGATGTGGATTTTTGTAAAAAATTTTGCAATTGTTTCATATTACCGAATTTGCCGAGAATTTTTTCTAACAAATATTCAGGAAATGAATATCGAATTGCCAAATATGGTAAAGAATGTGAGGTATCAGCATCATCTATTGCACTTTGGATAATTTCCAATTGATTCTCAATATAATGTCTGATGATGTCATATTTGTCACCAA
>DAOTPH010000131.1:0-5296 GCA_035451765.1 Bacteroidota bacterium
TGATAAGCTGCATTCAGGATTTTATGACCAGCCCGAAGTGCTTGCAAAGCTTGCCTCTATTTTGGATGAAAAATTTCCTCCCGAGAAATTAAAGGAAGAATAAAGCATCGTGAGGATGCTTTTTTCTTATAATAATTATTCTTTTAATTGAAATATTTAATTTACTCAATCTTCTTTTTTATTTAAAAATTCAAAATTACTATTATTCAGAACAGAATATTTATAATTTAGTAATTTTTTTAGGACTAAAAAATTTTAATAAATAAACCCTCAAATAGTTGTATAAAAAATATCAAAAATGAAAAAATCAAGTTTTATTTGAAGGAAATATTATAAGTCTATATAAAATATAACAAATAAGATTTGTAGGAATAATTTTACAAATATTTTATCCAAATATTTAAAAGAATTTCTTAAATTTGAAGTTCTGAAATAATGAAAATTGCTGTGAAATATAAATGTGTAATTTAATTGACACTGTTAATATTGAGAGACGTTAATTTTTTTATAAGAGAAAAAAATTAATCAAAATTTTAAGAATACGAGAGTGGTATTTAAATGAATATTATAATTTTGTATTATTGAAAGAATAAAAAGCGCCCGTAGCTCAATTTGGATAGAGTGTTGGATTCCGGTTCCAAAGGCTAAGGGTTCGAGTCCCTTCGGGCGTACATCTGAGGGGAAAGGATAAAAATATTTAGAAAAAAAGGATATGAAAAAAGAAAGTAAGAAAGAAAAGATTGACCCAAAATTAAGTCAGGTAAAGGAATCACCTGAGGTAAAAGAACGGAATATAAACAATTTTATAAAACAAAATTTAAACTATATTATTGCGGGAATAGCTGTAATAATAATTGGAGTATTAATAATTGTATTTATAGGTGGTTCAAATTCAAAGAAAGAAAAGCAAGCATCATTATATTTATCAAGATTATATACATATATAGAAGCTCAAGATTATAAGACTGCACTTAGTGGGGATAAGACCAAGACAGTTAGAGGGGAGGAACTATATGGATTGGAATATATCGTTAATAATTATAAAGGGACAGATGCGGGGAAATTAGCATCAGTTTTTGCGGGGAATTGCTATCTGCAGATGAATCAGCCACAAAGAGCAATTATGTATTTTGAACTAGGATTGAAGAGCAAGAATGAGGATGTATTGGAAGGAGCAAATGCGGGATTAGCTTGTGCTTATGAATATAATAAAGAATATGAAAGAGCAGCTGAGCATTATTCCAAAGCAAGCCAATATGCAAAGGACGACGAGAATCGTGCAAGGTATTTATTATTTGCAGCAATGTGCAATGAACAAGCAAAGAAAATGGACATTGCAAAAGAAGAGTATGCAAAAGTTATAAATATAAGTCCAGAATCTGAATATTCAGAAATTGCCAAGGCAAGCCTAACGCGACTTGGCATAGTTATTGATTTATAGGAAAAAAGAGAATAATTATGGAAATAAATAATTTTAATAATAATAGAAATAATGGAGGTGTTATGAAACGTTTGTTTCGCTTCAGTATCCTGTTGTTGATGCTGGGAGTGCTTACTGCGACAGAGAGTTATTCTCAACCGCAAGCATTTGTCTCAGGAAGACTAGCTACGGGTGACGTCAGGATATTTGTCAAGGACTCGGCGTATGTGATAGACCGAGATTATGTAATTGGCGGTACATTGATTATAGAGCCAGGAACCACAGTATATTTCTATCCAAATGGAAGAATAATTGATTCAACAGGCGGAAGAATTATTGCTGATGGATATGCGTCTGCAACTTATTCACCAAATCCAGGAGGATTGAACCCAATCGCGCCGGGTTCGCCTTACCATGAAGGTTATGCAGATCCAGGCTACTTCCTTTACACGGGTTCGGGAGGTACAATATCAGTTGGTACAAGCCGGGATATTACAGTAAATCCATCGAAATACAATTATATTTTTAATGTTGTTTTCGATACATTGAACAAAAAAATAGTAGATCTTATTGATCCAACAGACCCTGCAAGTGTGGGCGGACACTATCAAGGTAACAATAATTTAATTGTCGTTACATTTGAGCATGCAATTATGTGGACCGCGGCGCGACTTGCTAATGCAAAAAACGATGTAAATCTTAAGATGTCCCCATGGTCTCGTTTAAATCAGAAATCTATAAACATATTGAATGGTGAAATTAAATTTATCGGATCTCCTGTATCCAATTTTTCGCGTGAATGGGGTCATATAGTTGTTTTGCCAGGTGCAAGGGCAGCATTTTTCCGAAATGCTTCATTTAATGGCTTCCGTAAAGATACAACAGTAGACAGAACAGATTTTTATAATCCAGCATTACCCTGGGCGGCGGCAGTTAACGAAAAATTGAGACAGTTAGATAATGGCGCAGGCGGAGCAATAACGACATATTCATCCAGAACGTGGTTGATTGATGTTAAGTTCAAAAATAATATGGCACGTTATCGCGGAGGTGCACTCCAAATACTACAAGCAAATTTAGATTTTCCAAAAGATCCGAGTATTAGCTTAGGGTATTATGATATTGATAAAAATCCAAATATAACAGATAAGGATTTAACAAGTTCTTCAATTTTGAAAAAGAATCCTGTTTTAAGGATAGATAATATTGATGAAACGATAGCAGAACCTTTGACAGATTATCAACGTATGGCTTATGATGATGGACGTTTAGCATTATACTTGGGAAGAATGCGCAATATGACATTTGATAGAAATTATGTACAAATTGCAAATGTTATAAAAACCACAATAGATGGAATTCCAATTGTCACCGATGATTTAAATAGTCCAGCAGTATTTCCGCAGAAATATGGAAATGGTGCATTTGGTGGTGCTATTTATATTCAAGGAGAAGATGAAAATCGACAAATTGAAGTCGGATTGGGCGTAAATAATAGCATTAAGATTGGAAGTTCGATTGTAAACTTTTCGAAACAAGATGCATTTGTAGCAAATAGAAATTTTGCAGCAAATTATCAAAATGCAGGAAGTAGCGAAGGTTCACGTGGTGGAGCAATTTATTTAGGTGATTATACATCTTTGATAATAGCAGGAGATTTATCTCAAAATGAAACAAATGTACCATATATGCTTGAAGGTACATATAGTGGATATTATTCACTTGGCGGTGCTATTTTTATGAAGAATAGCCAAAATAGATTGCAAGTGCGGGGTGGTCCGAAACGCGCTGACTATAATAATAGAACATTATTCTATGATAACAGAGCTGGAGCGGGCGGTGCAATTTATGTCGATGGGAATACATTTCCTGAGCAATCACCTATAATTGGGGGAACAGATCTACCTCTTGATTCCCGTAATTTTGGATTTGATGTAAAATTCAATGAAAATAAGGCGATTGCATGGGGCGGTGCAATTTACACAAATCGTAATTTCTGGATTGCAGGTTCAGGCGGTGTGCAATCAGGTGCATTGATTGGATATGATGGAAATTACGAAGTTGTATTTGAAAAGAATACAGCAGGTTTTTCAGGTGGTGCAATTCATATCGCGGTTCCAGCTGATGAAGAAACCCCATTATACTTGAGAACATTCCAAATTACACGAACCAGATTTTTACAAAATAAAGTTGGCGTAAATATTTCAGGTGATGATAGAAAAGAAGTTCGAGGCGGTGGTGCTATATATTCATTAAATGCAGAACCAAATCTAATTCGTGGTGTTGAATTCACCGCTAATGAGGTTCGAAATGGAAATGGCGCTGCATTAGCAATAATTAATCCAACAAATCAAATAAAGAGATATTTTATCTCTGATGTAGATGTGGCAAATTTTGACCAAACAACAAGATTAGTTGATGGCTATACGTCAAGAAATGATATATTCACTTATGGAGTTAGTGGAATACCTGCTACAACATCAATGCTTACACGCTTCATTGATAATAAAGCAAATATTGATGATGATATTCTTGCTTCGCAAAGTGGGTCAGGTGCTACACAATACTGGCAAGGAACAGTACAAACAAGCAATAGATTGCTATCTACTGCATGGACAGATGCTAATAATGGTGTAGCGGTTGGTTATTTTGGAACAATAGTGAAATTTGAAAATGGCGGTACAAAATGGATTTATCCCGAATCACCAACACCATATAGACTTGAATCAGTAACATTTCTAAATTCTTATACAGGTTTTGCTGTAGGAGATAGAGGTGTAATATTAAGAACAGATAATGGTGGCAATAATTGGACAGTTGTTCCACAAGGTATTACAACAGGTGTTCTGAAAGATGCCAGCTTCGTCGGAACAAACAAGGGATTTACAGTCAGTGATGATGGGAAAATACTTGTTTCAAATGATGGGGGCAATACCTGGATCCTGAATTACACCAATACAAACGCATTATATGGAATTTATGCGAAAACAACAGATGTTATTTTTGCTGTAGGTGAAAAAGGTACAATGCTAAGGACAACAAATGGTGGAGCGACATGGAATGCAGTTTCAATTCCTGGATTATTAGAAGACTTAAATGCTGTCACATTTATTAATAGTGCTATAGGGTATGGAATTGGTACTAATGGAACTTTAATTAAATCCATCGACGGTGGTGATACATGGACTATACTTGATAGTGGTACACCTTTTGATCTTGAATCAATTTGTTTCTATGGTTCTAATTTAGGTTATATATCAGGCAAAGGTGGTGTAATATTAAAGACTACAGATGGTGGAACTACTTGGACAAAGCTTGATCCATCACCCAAATATGCCTACTATGATATACAAGCAATAAATAATAATGTTTTATATGCTGTTGGTGATGTTGGAACATTGATTAAAAGTATAGATGGCGGAACAACTTGGACAAATATGAAGCCTGCTGACGAGAGTTATATTGATGTAAAACGTTATCACCAAGAAATCAATTTCCCTGAAAATGGAATAGGATTAGGTGGTGGTATTTATATCCTCGATAGATTAACAAGCGATTTTCAACCGAGAAAAGATAGTATTATGTTCAATCGAGTTAGATTTGAAGGTAATTCTGCATATACAGGATCTGCAATTTATTCAGATAATTTTGACTTGAAATTAATATTCACAAGATCATTAATTACAGCCAATACTGCATATTCAGAAATTGGTTTATCGCAAAATTATATTACAGGTGCAGTATTTCAAGATAATGTGGATAAACACATTACAGGTAATTTTGCATCAAGCGATTTAGCTGGTGCAACAATTTATGGAGAGATTCAAGGTCCTTTACCTTATGCAATTTTCTCGGAAGCTGCGAATTCAATTTATG
>DAOTPH010000132.1:0-5262 GCA_035451765.1 Bacteroidota bacterium
GAAAAACATCAGGTATGGATTGTATTAGGATTTACACACTTGTATTAAACAATGAAAATGGTAATATTTATGCAGGCACAGAAAAGGGAATATATATTTCTAATGATGAAGGTATTAGCTGGACACCCAAAAACACTGGTATTGCTTCGTCTGATATTACTGACTTTGCTGTTAATGAAAACAATATTTTTACTAGCTCAATGAATTACGGAATATTTTTATCGACAAATAACGGTAATAACTGGACAGAGAAAAATGAAGGATTAATCTCTCAAAACATTTCTGCCCTTGTTAGCAATGGAAATAGAGTCTTTGCAGGGACTATGGAAGATGGAATATTTGTAACATCAGACAATGGTAATAACTGGGTACAAAAAAACTTAGGCATTACTTGTCCTTATATTTATTCTCTTGCTACGGATGGTAATTATATTTTTGTAGGAACTGATGGGGGTGGTGTATTTTTATCTACTAATAATGGCGATAATTGGGTACAAAAGAATTCAGGTCTAAATATCACTAATACTACTTTTACTGCTATAGCTGTGGATGGAAAGAATCTTTATGCAGGTACTGATAAATATGGGAAATTTTTTCGATCCACTAATAATGGTGACAATTGGTTGGGAGAATATTTCCCTAATACATTTTCTTATGTCTATGCAATAGCTGTTGATGGAGACAATGTTTGGGTTGGGACTGATAATGGAATGTTCCTATCTACTAACAATGGTGCTAATTGGACGCAAAATAATTCGAATAAATTTACTCATATCTTTACAATAGAAATCAGCGAAAATAATGTGTTTGCTGGAACTAACGCGGGTATTTTCCTAACAACTAATAATGGTGTTAGTTGGTGGCAAAAAAGCTCGGGTATACTATCCTCTTATATTTATGCACTTAAGGTTAGTAAGGATTATATTTTTGCAGGTACGCGTTTTGGTGTATATCGTGCTAAAATTTCCGATTTAGTCACAGATGTAGAAGATGATCATACGCAAGCAAATAGTATTTCCTTTTTTCCCAACCCCGCCCGGGATTATATATACATAAATTCCACTCTTATAGATGGTGCTGGGGGCGTTTGGCAATATCAGATATATGACATATTAGGCAATTGTGTGCAAAGTGGAATGATTGAATCAGAGAAAATTAATATCAGTCAATTATCAAGCGGATTTTATACTGTGCGATTTTTCAATGCTGGCAAGCAGGTTGTTGAGAAGCTGATGAAGGAGTGAGAGAATTTTGAATTAAGACAATTTGTAGGGGCAATTCATGAATTGCCCCTACAATATGTAGAGACACAAAATTTTGCGTCTTTACTTTTATAATAGTATTCCTCTTAAAAATAATGTCGCTGTATTGAAATATATTGCGACTCCTGTAACATCTACTAATGTCGCTACAAACGGAGTCGACGAAGCTGCAGGGTCAAAACCTAAGCTTTTGAATATCAATGGCAATAGCGAGCCAACTAATGTTCCCCACGTAACTACACCCACTATTGATATGCTCACAGCTAAGCCAATCAAAACCCAGTAAGGACCATATATACCCGATGATACTTGCCAAATAGTAATTCGCAGAAAACCAATTATTGCAAGTATAGCTCCAAGCATCAGACCTGAGAAAAATTCACGTCTTGTGACAAACCACCAGTCTTTTATTGATAGTTCCCCTAAGGATAATGCACGGATAATCAATGTTGCTGCTTGCGATCCTGAATTCCCTCCTGATGAAACAATTAGTGGAATAAAGAGAGCTAAAACAACAGCTTTAGCAATTGCATTTTCATAATATCCCATTACTGTTGCCGTTAGCATTTCTCCAATAAATAATATACTTAGCCATCCAACGCGTTTCTTTACCATTTTAAATAAGGAAGTAGAAGTATATGGCTCCTCTAAAGCGGCAACAGCACCGATTTTTTGTATATCCTCAGTGGTTTCTTCAATTGCAACATCAATGATATCATCAACTGTGACAATGCCTATCAGGACTCCATTGGAACCTGTGACAGGCAAGGCAATTCTATCATATTTTTTAAAAACCTCAAATGCTTTCTCCTGGTCATCATCTACATTAAGTGATATATAATTTCCATCCATTATGTCGCTGACTTTTTGGTCGGGTTCAGAAAGGAGAATTTCGCGCAACTGAATATCATCAATTAATCTACCTTTATCATCTATTACATATATATTATTAAATGTTTCTGTCTCTTTTCCGTGTTTTCTTATATAATCAAGCACTTGATTAATTGTCCAATCGGGATGAACAGCAATGTAGTCTGGGGTCATTAATCGACCAACACTATTTTCGGGGTACCCAAGTAGTTTTTGAGCAATTGCATGTTCTTGAGGAGTTAAAAGCGAAATCAATTGCTTCGCGATCTCGGGTGGCAATTCTTCAAGTAATGCTGTTCTATCGTCAGGGGACATATCATTTAGAATAAATACAACATCTTCGTTTGCCATTGCTTTAAGCAAATCGATTTGTGCATTTACATCAAGATACTCAAATACTTCAGTAGCTTTTTCTTTCGGAAGTATCCGAAAGATTATTGCCTTCTCATTTAACGGCAAGTCATTTAATAAATCTGCAATATCTATTGGGTACCAATCTTCCATGACTGATTTTAAAGTGGGCAAGTCCCTCTTTTCAATCAAATCTAAAATTTCGGGTTGCATAAGTTGCCCAAACATATTCCCTCCTATTTTATGAGGTATAATTTTATATCTTCTATTGACTTATCAATAGGTACATTATCTATTTTCCAATAATACGAAATTATTCGAGTTCCAGGTTTAAGCTCTTTTTGAAATTTATCCCATAATTTTTCATTTACATTATTATATTGAAAAATAAAAATTACATCAGCATCGCTTAAATCCAATGAGAAGAAATCTCTCAACAGCACTTTTGCTTTTTTTGTCCGCAATTTTGAAATGAGCCAACGCAATGGGTCGATTTCTACTCCGATAGTTTTTTTTGCTCTCTTTTCTGCTTCTTTCAGGACATCACCAAAACCGCAACCTAAATCATAAAATATGTCATTTCCATTTAATTCTGCTAAGTCTAATGATTTATGAATCTTATCAATTGGTGTCGGGGTAAATCCTGCTCCTCCAATCAAAATAGGCCAAAATTGCCAAAAAAATATAACAAAAATAACAATTACAATAATTGCAAGAACATAAAATATCATTTAAAAAAATCAAACTTTTTCTTTCTTCTTTTTTTCAGCTAATGCTGTTTTAATAAAATCAATAAAAAGAGGATGCCCTGTAATAGCGCGCGATTTGAGCTCGGGATGGAATTGCACACCTAAAAACCAAGGATGTCCCTTTAATTCTGCAATTTCCACTAATTGTCCATCGGGCGATTTGCCACTAAATATCATACCTTTGCTTGCAAGCAAATCTCTATATTTATTATTAATTTCATATCTGTGACGATGTCTTTCAGAAATTGCTTCTTGATTGTAGGCACGATATGCTATTGTCCCCTTCTCCAAAACAGCTGGATAAGCACCAAGCCGCATTGTTCCGCCCTTTTCGGTAATTATCTTTTGATTTTCCATTAAATCAATCACATTATTCTTCGTTTTCTCAAATTCTGTGGAATTTGCATCCTCTAAACCGCATACATCACGAGCAAATTCAATTACTGCACATTGCAATCCAAGACAAATACCAAAAAATGGCAAATTATTTTCCCTTGCATATTTTATAGCTTGGATTTTGCCTTCAATACCACGTTTTCCAAAACCAGGTCCTACAAGAATGCCATCGAGCGAACCGATTTTTTCTTGTACATTTTCGGGAGTAATTTCTTCGGAATTGATAAGCTGCACATTGACACGTGTATTATTAATTGAACCAGCGTGAATAAATGCTTCTATTATGCTTTTATATGAATCGCGATATTGCGTATATTTCCCCACAAGTCCAATATTTAATGAATTTGCAGGATGCTTTATTCTCTCTACAAATCTTTTAAAATCATCAATTACAGGCTCCCTTGGCTCAATTTTCAATTTTTCAAAAATTCTACTATGTAACCCCTGTTGCTTAAACATTAATGGTACTTCATAAACTGTATAAGGGACATCAGGAACATCAAACACAGATTTAACCTCAACGTTGCAAAATAATGCTATTTTTTCCTTAATTTCTCGACTTAATTTATTTTCTGCGCGGCACAGCAATATGTCAGGCCTAATCCCATATTCCATAAGTGTCTTAACAGAGTGCTGAGTGGGCTTAGTCTTTAATTCGTCGGATGACTTAATATAAGGTACATACGTAAGGTGAATATTTAGCGTTTTGCTCGGACCATATTCAAGCCCAATTTGGCGTTGAGCTTCCATAAAGGGCAATGATTCAATATCGCCAACAGTTCCGCCAATTTCAATTATTACAAAATCTTTTTCACCATCAAACGAACGCATTCGCTTTTTGATTTCATCTGTAATATGAGGAATTACCTGGACAGTTTTTCCTAAATACTCTCCCCGGCGCTCTTTTGTAATAACTTCAAAATATACCTGTCCTGTTGTGTGATTATTTCTTTTGCTTAAGGACTCGCCTAAAAATCGTTCATAATGTCCCAAATCCAAATCAGTTTCTGCACCATCATCTGTGACAAATACCTCACCATGTTGGAATGGATTCATTGTTCCAGGATCAACATTAATATAAGGATCCAATTTCATCAGAGTTACATCAAACCCAGCACGTTTTAGTAAGAACCCAATAGATGACGATGAAATCCCTTTACCTAAAGAGGATAACACTCCACCTGTAATAAAAATATATTTTGTTTCCTTTGATTTATTATTATTTGATTTCATAATATAAAAAATAAAAAATTGAATTATTAAAATTTGCAAATTAAAATATTTTGAGATATTTTATCATTAAATATTTTAAATTATACTATGTGGCAAAAGCATCCTTGCTTTTGGATATGAGCCTACGACCTAAGATGTAGATTAAAAAGAGACATCCCCCTACCCCCTTTTTTAAGGGGGAATTTGCATCTCTACATATTGTAGGGGCAATTCATGAATTGCCCTTCCGTGTGTTCCGTTGCAATGTACATAGGTTATGCAACAGAGGGCTTCAGCCCTCTGCGGGACATCCCCCTGCCCCCTTTGATAAGGGGGAATTTGCACTGTAGAGACGCAAAATTTTGCGTCTCTACATATTGTAGGGGCAATTCATGAATTGCCCTTCCGTGTGTTCCGTTGCA
>DAOTPH010000133.1:0-5233 GCA_035451765.1 Bacteroidota bacterium
GTAGTGCCAATACCATATTACGAATTATTATGTGATGGGACGACGGACACAACGCGGGGGAAATATCCATACGTAACAGATATGCCGGATGATGATTCGATACGGTCGAATATGTCGTTAATAACATTTGATAGGAACAACAGTGTAAATTATGATTTTGCGATAGCGCCGCAGAGTAAGGGATGGGTACCGGGTGAAGCCAGGACAGTATTTTGGAAGGCATGGACACTTGACCCATCACAGGACGGAGAGGCAATAATAACATTTGCAGATAGAGCGGGAAATGACACGACAATACAGATAATATACACGGCAGTGAAATTAAGTATGACGCCTCGGACATTTTACTTTGGGAATATGAAGACAGGGGAGAAGAAGACGCAGACGTTCACGGTGCGGAATGATTCGAAGCGGAAGGTAGCATTGCAGGAATTATCATTGCAGACAGTGCGGGAGAAATTAGCGGATCAGGGATTTACATTGAACATACCATTTGATTTAAGCGATTCGTTAGATGTAGGGGAGTCGAGGACATTTGAGGTGACCTTTACAGCGCCAAGGGAAGGAGAATTTAGGGATTCGATAGGAGTAGGTGATGATTGTTTTTATCAATATAAGGCGATAGTGAGGGCGAGTGTAGGGACGCCGATAATAAATGTAAGTGACGTAGATTTTGGAGAGAAGACAGTAGGGGAAGAATGGGGTCCAATGATAGCGACAATAAAGAACAACGGATCGACATCGTTAGCGATAACGGGATATACGGGACCGACATTAGGAGTATATCGGACAGATTTAGAGGATATGAACATATCGGCTGACAATCCATTGATAGTGGGGATAAATCAGACAGTGCAGTTCAGGATATGGTTCAAGCCGGATGCGGAGCAATCATACCCGGATTCGATAGTATTTATAAGCGATGCGGGTAGAGTAAATGACCCGGTATGTATGATACAAGGAGTAGGGATCAAGGCGCAATTAGAGGCGACGGGAGAGAATTGGGGAGAGAAGAGGGCGCATTTAGCGAAGTATGACACATACACATACCAGACATTTGGATATCCATATCCATCGCCAACGGGAGCGATAGTATTGCGCAATCCTGGGACGAAGGATGTATCAATACTTCAAATAAACGTATTGGACAGTTTGCAAGCGGATGCATTTGAGATAGATGTAGATGGGGTGAAGCAGCCATTAGTGAGGTATTTAACACAGTTAGGGTCAATAAAGGATGATCAGGGGCGGACGATAACAACGATAGAGGCAGGTGGGACGAGGCACGTGCCAGTATATTTCAATCCAAGGGCAGAGGGAGCGCACAAATTAGTGATAGAGTATGTAAGTGATGCAGGGATGAAGCCGACATCGACATTAGAGGGGATAGGCATATATCCATTGATAGGGACACAGAATGTAGATTATGGAACGAATGTAGTGGGAGACAAGCCAGTAGTAAAGACGGTAAGATTTGGGAATGTACGATGGGATTATCAGGACAGTTTAATATTGCAGGGATTCACAGTGGAGCCGGATGGGTCAATCAGTCCAGTAATAGGCACGCCTGGTAGCGAGGGATTTAGTTATGATGGAGCGAATATAATAGATAAGACAGGCAATGCGATAACATTACCATACACATTGCAGCCTGGGGAATATGTAGAGGTAACGGGGCAATTTGCGGCGCAGAGGCCTGGGAATGCATTAGCAAATTTGACGAGCATAAGTGATGCGTTGGTGGATGCCAGGTCGCAATGGAGAGGATACGGTGTAGCGGAGAGTCTGCAATTATTGCCTGGGGCGGAGCCATATATATGCTACAATACAGAGCAAGAGATAGTAGTGACATTACAGAACAACGGTACCGACACAGTGAGGATACCTGCAAATTCAATAAGTATAATAAACGATAGCAAGGGATATTTCAAGATAGTGAGGGTAATCAATGCAGCGAATGTAGAGATAAATACTGAAGCGGATTACTATTTTGTGCCAGATGACAGATTATCGATAGTGGTAGGATATAACCCAGTTAATTGGTCGAAGACGAACAATGTAGAGGAGGCAACAGCGGATGTGCAGGTAAGGACAGATGCAGTGACGCCATCATTCAGGGTAATGACAGTGCCAATCAAGGGGAGTGCAATACATTATGTGCGAACGACATATTCGGAGATAAATGGAAAGACGCAAGTAATAGTAGAGCCAGGGCAGAGTGCGGGAGCTGGTTACAAGGGCGACCCGATAACATATTCGATATATATAAAGGACGGCAAGGAATTAGATTTGACAGGGCCTACGCAATTAACGATAAAGATAAACTACGTAAAGAACTTTTTGGCAATAAAGGAGAGCGGGAACAACTTGCAGGTAAGCGTGGGAGCAGATATGACGGGATGGAATATAGACAAGATAACCCGTAAATTAGATAAGACGACCAATGAAGAAGAGGTGACAGTGGTGATGAGTGGGTTGAAGCCATTCCAGTCGAGTGCAAAGAGCGAATTATTGAGGGTAGAGTTTTTAGCATTTTTACCATACTACACAAATGTAGATGAAATGACAAAGGAGAAAGAAACGAAGATAAGCCACGAGGTAGTGGGCAATGAGCAATGTGTAGAATTTACCGACCCAGTGGGGAGCAGTGCAGTATTGAGCGAGGTATGTATGAACAATCTGCGGCCTATATTGTTATCATCGACAGATTACAGTATGGGGAAGGTCAATCCTGAGCCATTGAGTGCAGAAGGTGGAACACTTGACTTTGGAATAGGTTTAACAGGAGAGACACATATTCGTATAGTCAATAGCGCTGGTGAAGTAGTAGCAGTATTAGCTGATGGAGTGATGAAGGTTGGGAATTATAGTGTAAGGATTCCAGTAGAGAAATTGGTAAGCGGAGTGTATTTCATAGAGATGCAATCAGGCGAGTTCAAGGAAGTGCAGAAGATTGTAGTAAAGAAATAATCTCACATAATGAGAATTTAAAAAGGGGCGATTTCGGTCGCCCTTTTTTTTTAATTGAAGTCTACAATTCGACCCAATATTTGAGGCAATTTAAATACTATATTTGTGAATGCACCGAACATTTGTTGCGTGCTTATTATAACGCCAAATGAACGACCATTAAAATAATATGGAAAATCGATACGAACAATATGAGCTGGATTTTGTGATTTTGTAAAGTGCAATCGCAAACCCAATCCAGCTGATTTTTGCATCACCAGATCTTTAATTTTTTGCCCTTGGTTCCAACTTGCACCTATATCGAAAAATCCTACCATAGAAAATTGAAATACAAGCAATTGCCAATTTGGAAAATAGCGAAATTCATAATTGGAAACAATGCGATTATCGCCTGAAAATTCATTCAAATCAACTCCACGAAGTCCTGTTTCAGTATCCAATATTAACTGACGAAATTTTTGCCAATCCCATACTGTTTGCTGAAGAAATCTGCCTGTAAAAATCAAATCTTTTGTAAAATGAAGAAAGTAATTAAAGCTTGCCTCTTCATAAGTATATTTTGCGACTGACCTATTTGTGAATGCGCTACCTCCCGCTGCTTCTAAATAAATATAAGATTTTTGATTATAAAATGAAACTTCCGCAGCTCCCGAGATATAATTTAAATTTTCACCTTTTGAATTTAATGAAAAGATTTTTCCAATTGAAGCTGTCCCCCATCCTCCATAAATTAAATCTTCTTCCAAAAATGCATTTAATTTATAAACAACATCATAACGTTGTGAAAGTGATGCAAAATTCAGCAAAAAATATCCTGAATTATCATAAGCCTGTTCAAATTTTGTAGATGGTCGAGTTGCCCAATTAAATCCCAAATAGGGTGTAATTAAAAATTTGTCTTGTGACCACCAACCTCGAGAATACCATATTTGCAAATCTGTTTGCTTTTGATTTATTAATTCATAATCTTTAGAATTATGATAATAGAAATCCTTCCCAAAAGAATTCTGCGCATACACACCAACAGAATAGCGAGAGTTTAATCTTCGATATGGAACTTCTATTAATGCAATTTGTTGAGTTTTTATTTTATTTGTATTTAAATAAAGCGAATCCATTATCTCAGTACCAGGGATACGAAAATTATAGAGCAAAAATGCTCCTCCCCATCCAATATTATTTTCTGTTCGATATGCAGCCTCAATTTTATAACGAGTTCCCGTTCCTAATAAATTAAATTCTGTAAATTCAGCACCAATTTTATTAGCATTTCCACCTACTTCGAGCTGGGGAAGTGGATATGCAGACCATCTATCTTTTGTTATAATATTTGCATTATATTGATTATATCCAAGTGAATCCAATTCTATCGATACAGTAGTAAATAATCCCGTTGCCCGCAAATTTCTTTCTGTTTCCTCAATATCGTCAATAGTAGTCATTGAATTCTTGTCAAAGAGTAATTCACTTGTTATCACATAAGGCTTTGTTAATGAATGTAAAGAATTGAGCAACGGCGATAAAAAAAACCAATCTCGGTCATCTTTTTCAAATACCTTATACCGTGTGATTTGTATATCCTTAATCATCAATTCATAAGGATACGTTTGAGCTTCTAAAGAATCATTTAGATTATTTTGAGAAAAAAGGGACAAGGAAGAATATGTAATGATAGCTGATATAACTACCACAAATTTTGGAAATTTCATAAAGCTTCTTTTGCTATAAAATTAAAGGACGTTTTATAATGAATTTCAATTACATTTCTTTTCCTTGAATATTTATTTTTCTATTTAAAAGTTTAAAATATATTGAAAAATAAAGGCTTATAATATTATAATTCATATCCTGAATTTATTGACAAATTTAAAAATATAAATTATAAGTATAGTATTATATTTTTTAATTTTTTGTAGTAAATTGCAACTTTTATTGAACTTTTCAGTTACATAAATATAGAATAATTAAGTTTTAAATATGAGGTTAAAATGAAAAAATTGATTTTCTTATTATTTTTTATTGCCATTCAATTTACTTACGCAGAATGGTTATATACAGGATTTGGTTATAATAAGCTTAATATATTTACCAGCGAAGTACAAAATGATAGAATTTTCCAAGGAACTAATATGGGATTATATGCCTCGGATAATTATGGAAAAACCTGGCGTCAAATTGGATTTTCTGGACAAAATATAATAACATTAAATTCTGATAATACTCGTATTTTCACGTGTTGTAATAAAGGAATATGTCTTTCCAC
>DAOTPH010000134.1:0-5172 GCA_035451765.1 Bacteroidota bacterium
GAATTTACTTTATGATTCTGAAAATCAAATCTATTTTCCGACAGAAGGTATGAAAATAAATGCATTTCTTGAAACTAATCTAATCCCTTCAACAAAGATATCCTATTCAAAGATTTATTTTGAAATTCAAAGAATGCAAACTTTTGATGAAAGGAATACATTTAATTTTGGTATTAAGATTGGAGCTGCCGACAAAACTCTGCCATACCCAGAAATGTTTTTCCTTGGCGGTGAAGATAATTTTTATGGGATGCGAGAAGATGAAGAAGTAGGTAGGCAAATTTTTAATGCATTTTTATCATATCGATATAAATTGCCTGTAAAAAGCTTATTTTCCATTTATTTTACTGCTCAAATTAATGTAGGTCGAACTTGGCTTATTCCCGAAACAATCAAATTCTCAACATTTCGAGAAGGTATTGGGTCGAAAATTTCTTTTGATACCCCATTCGGTCCCATTAATTTAGGCATTGGAGAAAGCTTCTATTTCACAAATAATAATCAAATTATGTGGGGCAAACCTGCTCCTTATTTCAGTTTAGGAGTGAAATTATAATTTGTTTAAAAAAATTTACAATCTTAATTAATTAATTTAAAATTATAATGTTTTGCTAATCTAAATGGTATAATTTTTGATTATTTAAAAAGTTATTAATAATTTTGTAATTGGGGTGGAAACGTGATTATGAAATCTTACAAATTCTTAAACTTTGCATTATATATTATTATTGCAAATGCATTTTCTCAATGTTTATTTGCTCAATCAGGTATTGTATTGCATAAATATGATATTTCGAGTTATCCAACTGTCAAGACTGAGATATTTGTTTTTGATAAAAGTGTGGATTATCCTTTACAAAATTACAGTGTAAATGATTTTGTAATACTTGATAATGGTATTGTACCAAATAATGTGAATTATATAAATCCAAATCAAAATTTACTTTCAAATGCTTCAATTGATATATCTTTTGATTTAGGGCTTGAATCAGGAATTGATCAACCTATTAATAGATTTAAAATAGGAAAGGATTTAATACAAAAATTTGTTTCTATAGTAGATTCAAATAAAATAGAACTTGCCCTTACTTCTTTTGATGCTATTAATTATTTAAATCAAGATCTTACATTCTCAAAATCCAAAATTCTTAATTCTCTTGGCACTTTAACTTCTTCTGAAAGTTCAGTACTTGATGAAGCATTTATCGATAAGCCTGCAGGTGCAAGCCAAATATTAAAAAATGCCAAATATACCCGTAATCTACTACTGATTACAGATGGAACTTATCTTGTTGATAAACAAAGGGTAATTAACGAAATATCAGCCCAAAATATAAAGGTATTTGTTTGTGTGATAGGTACATATATCGGAAGTGATCTAAAAGATATATTATTGCAATCAGGTGGTTGGTATATTGATAATATTGATGAAGCAACAGATTTGACTTTATTGACTAAGTATTTTTATAGCTTAATTATGGGGTTTAAACCTTCAGAATTAAGTTGGGATAACGAAATATCGTGTAATGATATTCGCCAAGCAGAAATAAACATTGCATCAAAAGGTTATCAATCTAAATTCACTTACCAAGTGATTAATATGAAAAAGCCAATAATTGTTTCAAATCCAAAGTATTTGGGATTTAGTTCAGTTATTCCAGGCTCATATAAAGATTTAGATATTGTGTTAACAGCAATAAATTCAAAGATTACAATAACAAAACTATATATTCAAGACCCAAGATTTACAATTATTCAAGGTAATAACACACCAATTACACTGGATGCAAACCAATCCCATACATTAAGAATACGTTATCAACCTACTGATTCTGCTATTACATTTACAACATTGCAAATAACTTCTGATGCTTGCCTCGGCAATGAAATTTATATTACAGGTGGATTTCCAAATACTCCACCCGTTGATAGAACTGTGAAATTGCTCACACCCGAATGCGGTTCAACCCTTGTGCCAAAAGATACGTTTTCTATTCGTTGGACAGGACTTTTGCCGTCGGATGTTGTGCAATTGGAATATTCAATAAATAATGGACAAAAATGGGATACACTTGCAAAAAATCTCACCGATCTTGTGTATAAATGGACTGTGCCTGATGTTGTGAGTGATAGCTGCCTTATAAGAATAGTTCAACTCTGGCCTAATAATGTGGGTCGAACAATGGATTTGCCCCATAGCTCCGAGGTTAATTCAGCTTTTTTCAATAGCGATGAAACACTTGCAATTACTGCTAGCTCAGATAAAACCGTTGTAGTTTGGAATTCAAATACAGGCAAAAAAATATATACATTAATTGGCCATTCCCAACCTGTGAATTATGCAATTTTCAATTCAAAAGGTGACAGGGCAGTTTCAGCAGGGGAGGATGGAAATGTTGTTATATGGGACATAACGAATGGTACCAAACTTTATAGTAAAAATTATCCAAACGTAAATATACATTCTGCACGGTTTAGTCATAATGATAAATATATAGTCATTTCTCTCAATACAGGTTATGTCGAGATTTTGGATGCAAATGATTTAAGCCAAAAAGCACGTATAAATGCATATAAAAATGGTGGCGTCTGTTGGTATTCAGAATTTAGTCCCGATGATAAATTTGTTCTGACAGCGGGAAATGATGGCATTGCAAGAGTATGGGATTGGCAAAATAATACGATAACACCTGTTCAGACTTATGACACACGTATTGGTGGATATGGCAATGTTATTCATGCAACATATAATACTTTAGGAAATAAAATCGCTATAACAGCATTGCATTCAAAACGTGTTTATGTCTTTTCTGCACCTTCGGGAAATTATAATGCAACATTAGCTGATACATTGTTTTCTATTACTCATAATGAAAAACCTGATGATAATATTGTTATAAATTCTGTATCTTTTTATAATGGGCCATCCACAGGTGAAGTATTTCTCTCAGCAGGACAAGATAATGTGCGATTATGGGATGCAAATTTTGGCTATGAGGTCCCACCTCATATAATTCAAGAACATACAGAATCAATTCGGACAGCAGTGTTTAATTTTGATGCAAAAAGAATATTAACAGCTTCATGGGATTTTACAGCAAAAATATGGAACCTTGAACAGCGCGCTTTGCAGATGGATACTACTGATTGTCCATTTAGAATTAAACCTATTGCTATTGAAATGAAACCTATAGAATTTGCTGCAACTCCTGTTAATGACTCTCGCGATTCAACTATCAAAAATTTCCTTGTTAATACGACTGATTTTAATTTTGAAATTCGTGAATTAAGGCTTGTCAATCAATCAGGTGATTTTAAGATTTTAGATAATTTCGAGACTCCATTTATTTTGGATACATTAAAACCATTTTCGCTTTCAGCAGTTTTTCAACCAAATATACCTGGATTTATTGCAGATTCAATCAAAATTTTAACACCATCGGGGTATTTTTCTGCTCCAATTACAGGCGTTGGTATTGATAGAGGCTTGTATTCATATTCAAATTTAATTGATTTCGGGCAAGTGGAACTTGGCGATACCAAAGATACTGTTATAGATATGCTTATTATTAATAAAAGCATTTCGGATGTTCAAATCACAAAAGTTTCTATTCAAAAGCCTGATACAACACATTTTTCAATTTTAGATGATATTACAAATCAAGTATTACCACCAAATGGTACAATTGGGGTAAAAATTCGCTATAATCCATCTGCAATAGAAATTAATAATGGGACATTGACGATAGAGCATACAGGTACTTTATCGCCACTGAAAATTGGATTGCTTGGTGAAGGTATTTTACCTCGAATTGATACTTTAACTGTTGTTGCAGGAAATATAACGGGTTCGCCAAGCGATATAGTTGAATTGCCAATTTATATTAAAAATTTATCTCAACAAGGTATCAGGCCTCAAGTTTCAGGGATTCAAGTGCTTTTGACATTTAACACGACATTGCTTGAGCCAATTGATTATTATCCTAATTGGTTCGATGGCGAAAATCGGATAATGAAAATAAATCTACCAACTACATTTGGTGCGGATTCAATATTAGCAAAAATTCGATTTTTAGTTGCACTTGGTAATGATTCACTTTCTACTTTAAAATTATCAGAAGCAGCACCAATAGGAAAAGGCAAAATGAAAATTTCAACAGAAGATGGCAAATTTACATTAACGGGCTTTTGTCGGGAAGGCGGTCCGAGATTATTTGACCCCTTTGGCAAACTTTATTTGAATGAGAGCAATCCCAATCCTATTACAAGTGTTGGCAAAATTGAATTTTCATTAAAAGAAAATGGCTGGACTAAGCTTTCAATTGTAGATTTGACGGGTAAAACTATTAAGGTCTTGGTAAATGATAACTTAGATAAAGGAGAATATACTATTTATATAAATGCAAGCGAATTTCCAAGTGGTGCTTATAGATATATTTTAGAAACACCGACTCAGAAATTATCCAAAGGCTTAATTATACAAAGGTAATATTAGTGAAAATACAAGCAATTCGGGGAACTCGTGATATTCTACCCGACCAAATTCAGCAATGGCATTACGTTTATGATATTTTAAAACATACTTCTGAGAGATTTGGATTTGAAGAATACCGTACACCAATTTTTGAAAAAACAGAGGTATTTCAACGTAGTATTGGAGAGGAAACTGATATTGTCAATAAAGAAATGTACACCTTTCTGGATAAGGGAGGCGAATCCATTACACTTCGTCCTGAGATGACGGCTGCAATTGTTCGCTCCATAATTCAAAATAATTTATTATCAGTTCATAATATTTTGCGTGTTTGGTATTTTGGTCCTTTTTTCAGATATGAACGACCCCAAAAAGGTAGATTACGGCAATTCCATCAGTATGGTGCGGAACTAATTGGCTCACCTTATCCTGAAGCAGATGTTGAAATTATTGATTTAGCGATTAACATTATTAAATCATTTGGAATTACAGATTACAAATTATTGATTAATTCACTCGGCGACTCTATTAGCAGGCAAAATTATAGAAAGGCGCTAGTTGATTATTTCACAAATAATATTGAAAAACTTTCGAACGAAAGCAAACAGCGTTTGCAAATTAATCCCTTGAGAATATTAGATTCAAAAGATCCTGATGAGCAAGAGATTATATCCAGTTCTCCTTCAATTATCGATTAT
>DAOTPH010000135.1:0-5118 GCA_035451765.1 Bacteroidota bacterium
AAATTCAAATTAAGGAATTTTCAGAATTATTTTGAAACTAATTTAACAGAAATTCGTAAATAGTCATAAAAAGGATTAATATGAAAATTGTTCAAAGATCTCGAAATCATAGAATAATTGCAGGGGTGTGCGGTGGGCTCGGCGAGTATTTTGATATAGATCCTGTATTTATTCGCTTGCTTTTTGTTGTCACATCTTTTTTCTATGGCATCGGTATTGTTTCTTATATCGTATTGTGGATAATAATTCCTTCCGCTCCATTTGAGGCTACATATCCATCAAGTGAAAATCAAGCTAATACAAATAGTGATTTTGACAATAAGTTTGCCGAAAATAAAGAAGTTGAAGAAGATATCAATAAAGTTAATAAGAATACAAAAGATATTCGACTTCTTATTGGCTCAATTTTACTTCTTATTGGAATTTTGATTTTTCTTAAGGAATTCGTTCCAGATATCAACCCAGGGCTTATATGGAGCATTGTATCAATAATAATAGGAAATTCTTTAATTATAATCTCATTAAAAAAGAAAAAATCAAATGAAAACTAATTATTTATTTTGGGGAACATTACTATTTTTTTATGGGTTATTTTTATTGCTTTTTGAATTAAATGTACATTTTTCTATTGAAATAAGCTGGGCAATAATTGCTGCAATTATTTTAATAATTTTAGGATTATATTTTATTTTTCAAAAAAATAAAATTGCAAAAATCATATTGATAATTGTGCTTTCAATTGCAATATCTTTTGCAGCATTCAAATTGACAGAAAATATAATTCATCCCACATATTGCCATCAAGTAATTATCAATTATCAATAAAATTGTAATTTGCTTTTTTACTATTGGGGTTTTTTATGAAATATTCAAAATATTATACTCTTCTATTATTAATATTTATTTTATTCTCAACTTCTGCATATTCACAGAAAAAGAAATCGACACAACTTGCACAAGAAAAGAAGGAATTGCTTACTTCAGCAACAATACAAGATTTGAAATTGAGATTAGTTGGTCCCGGTGTTATATCGGGTAGAATTAGCGATTTAGCAGTAGATCCAAATAATCATTCAATAATGTATGTTGCTGTTGCATCAGGTGGCGTTTGGAAAACAACAAATGCAGGAATTACATTCGAGCCAATTTTTGATGATGCAGGATCATTCTCAATAGGCTGCATAACAATGGATCCGAACAATCCCCATATAATCTGGGTTGGTACAGGCGAAAATAATAGTCAACGTAGCGTGGGCTATGGAGATGGGATTTATAAATCCCTTGATGACGGCAAGAGCTGGAAAAATATGGGATTAAAAAATTCAGAACACATCGGCAAAATAATAGTTGATCCACGTAATTCTAATATTATCTATGCAGCTTGTCAAGGACCGCTTTGGGCAAAAGGTGGAGATAGAGGATTATTTAAATCAACTGATGGAGGAAATACTTGGAATGCCATTCTAAAAATTAGCGATTGGACGGGAGTCTCAGATATAGCAATTGACCCTCGAAATCCAGATATAATTTATGCAACATCATATCAAAGAGCAAGAACTGTATGGACAGTTATAGATGGTGGCCCCGAGGGGGCAATTTATAAATCAAATGATGCGGGAAAAACTTGGAACAAATTAACTAATGGGCTTCCAGGTGGCGAGCTTGGAAAAATTGGAATTGCCGTTTCTCCTGCGAACCCAGATTATGTTTATGCAACTATTGAAACATCGGGAGCTCAAAATGGAATTTATCTCTCGACAGATAGAGGAGAATCATGGGAAAAACGCAATAGCTGGATTTCGGGTTCGCCCCAATACTATCAAGAAATAATATGCGACCCAATAAATCCCGAGAAGGCATATTTTATGGATACTTATACGAAATATACTACAGATGGAGGCAAAACTCTCAAAAATGTTGGATTGAAATATCGTCACGTAGATGACCACTCAATATGGATTGACCCAAAAGATACCCGTCATTATATAATTGGTGGCGATGGAGGCCTTTATGAAACTTATGATGATGGGATTGAGTGGCGTTTCTTTGCAAATTTGCCATTAGGGCAATTTTATCGAATTCAATCTGATAATAAAGAACCATTTTATTGGGTATATGGAGGAACACAAGATAATAGCTCTTGGGGTGGACCTTCACAAACAAATTCAACAGGCGGTATTACCAATGACGAGTGGTTTCAAATTGTAGGAGGTGATGGTTATGAAGCCCAAATTGACCCCACGGATCCCAATATTGTTTATGGGGAATTCCAATATGGCGGGGTTGTTAGAATGGACAGGAGAAATGGGGAATTGAAATTTATCCAACCGCAACCAAAAAAAGGTGAAATGCAACGCTTTAATTGGGATACTCCATTATTAATTAGCAGATATGATCCTAAAACTATATATATTGCATCTAATATATTATGGAAAAGTACAGACCGAGGCGATAGTTGGACTCAAATCAGTCCCGACCTCACCCGCCAAATGGACCGAAATAAATTAAAAATTATGGACAAAATTTGGAATGCTGATGCTATTGCAAAAAGTGCTTCGACATCCTTATATGGCAATATTGTTTCATTATGCGAATCGCCTCTAAATCCTAATTTGCTTTTTGTTGGCACAGATGACGGATTAATTCAAATTACAGAAGATGGGGGTAAAAATTGGACAAAAATCGAAAAAGTTGGTGGATTACCTGAATTGATTTATGTCAGCGACATATTTGCTTCTAATTTTAATGATAATGTTGTCTATGCCACTTACGATAATCATAAAATGGGTGATTTTAAACCTTATGTATTCAAAAGTAATGATAAAGGCAAAACGTGGACATCAATATCATCAAACCTGCCCGAACGCGGAACAGTTTACACAATTGCTGAGGATTTTGTAGATCCCAATTTATTATTTGTTGGCACTGAATTTGGATTATTTTTCACAAACGACGGCGGAAATAAATGGATACAACTGAAAGGCAATTTCCCCACTATAAATGTTCGCGATCTTGATATACAGCAGAGGGAAACAGATTTGATTGTAGGTACATTTGGCAGGGGAATTTATATATTGGATAATTATTCCCCCCTTAGAAATTTAGTAAATGAGAATCTTGAGAAGGAAGCCTTCATATTTCCTGTTAAAGATGCAAAAATGTATGTAATGGATGAGTCAAAAGCAAAATATACGCAAGGTGGTTCATTCTATCGTGCAGATAATCCTCCATTTGGCGCTACTTTTACATATTATTTAAAAGAATCTATTAAAACACAAAAAGAAAAAAGAAATGAATTAGAAAATGAAGCATCAAAAAAAGGTGAGGAAGCTCCCTACCCTACTCTCGAACAATTAACAAAAGAAGATTTGGAGGAATCACCGTATTTATTATTTTCAATTTATGACCAAAATAATCAACTTGTACGGAATTTAACTGCTTCTGCCACAGCTGGTATCCATCGAATTAGTTGGGATCTACGCTATCCCGATTTATCACCTGCTAAGAAAAATACAGATATTAATAAAAATTCAGGATTCCCTGTATTACCTGGAAGATATAAAGTTATTATGAGCAAAGTAATTAATGGCAATGCGACAGAAATTGCCGGACCCGTTGAATTTGACGTAAAGCATCTTGATAATGCCACATTACCAATTGCAAATCGAACAGAATTAGTTACATTTCAGAAAAATGTAGCAAAGCTACAGCAAGCTGTTATGGGCACTCAATCTTATTATGATAAATTGCTTGAGCAAATTGAATTAATGAAAAAAGCAATTCTAAGCACTCCAAATATTGATACAAAATTATATAGTCAACTCAGGCAAGCTGAAATTGATTTGAAAATGCTTGGAATTACTTTGAACGGCAATCGAACTATAGAAGCACATAATGAAAATCAAACTCCATCGATAAACGATAGATTAAATTATGTCATCTGGGTTGTATGGGATTTGGATTCTGCACCAACGCAAACAGCAAAAGACAGTTACAATATTGCTTCGGACCAATTAAAAGAATTTTTGCAAAAGATGAAATCACTTGAAGAAAATCAAATTAAACCTGTACAGGATACTTTACAAAAGTTTGGAGCCCCTTGGACACCGGGAAGATTTCCTGTATGGGAATAAATTAAGACAATTAATATTTTAATGCTATAGAGGTTCAAATCCTTGAATTCCTATAGCATTTTTTCTTAATTTTATCGCTTCCATTTTATCTTCAGGATAAGGTTTGAGCAATGATTTAATTTGTTCACGAGTAATTGAATGGTCAAGCCACATATCTTCATCTTGCTTATCAATGATAAGTGGCATACGTTTTTTTGTGTTATGGATTACTTCTAAAAGTGGATTTGCAATTGTCGTGATAATAGTAAAAGTGTTAAATATCTCTCCTGTTTCAGCATTCACCCATTGGTCCCATATTCCCCCAAGAGCAAAAATTTTTTCATCTTTTAATTTTATTAAATATGGTATTTTCTCATTCCATAAATGTTGCCATTCATAGAAACCAGTTGTAGGAACAAGGCAGCGGCGTGAGAGTATTATTTTGCTGAAAGATTTTTTCTCAAATATTGTTTCAGCTCGAGCATTTGCATTGTGAGCTCCCATTTTCTTTTGCGCTGTAAGAGATGGAGTCCAAAATGGAATTAAACCCCATTTGAAGAATTTAATTATATTTGATTCATCTTTTATAATTATCGGGACTTCTTTATCTTCAAATGCCGATACTTTTTCAAAAGGTGCATACTTTTCTTCCTCCAATATCTTGGCTTTAAAGCGTTTTTGGACTTTTATAGCATCTTCAGCAAGAGAATAATAATAACACATTTAAATAAAAAAATAATATGCAAAAATAAAAAAATTTATTGTAATATTTGCATTTACATTATTTCTTTTGATTCCTGTATAAGTAGAAATTTCGGAATTATGCGGAATGAGAATTGCTGATATTTAATATGTGGATGTACCATCCTGGTACAGAATCATTTGCAACAGAGGGCTTCAGCCCTCTGAGAGACATCCCCCTGCCCCCTTTGATAAGGGGGAATTTGCACCGTAGAGACGCAAAATTTTGCGTCTCTACATATTGTAGGGGCAATTCATGAATTGC
>DAOTPH010000136.1:0-5027 GCA_035451765.1 Bacteroidota bacterium
TATAACTCAACTGACGCATTTGTCACAAAAATGAATCAAAACGGAACAGGGCTTGTTTATTCAACATTTTTAGGAGGAACATCTTCTGATTATGGTTACGGAATTGCAGTGGATGGTTCAGGATATGCTTATGTTACAGGATATACAAGTTCAAGTAATTTTCCAACAACATCAGGATGTTGGGACAACACATACAATTCAACTGACGCATTTGTCACAAAAATGAATCAAAATGGAACAGGGCTTGTTTATTCGACTTTTTTAGGTGGTACATCAAGCGATTATGGCTATGCAATTGCTGTGGATGCAAATGGATGTGCCTTTGTTACAGGGTATACTTCTTCGAGCAATTTCCCGACTACAGCGGGTGCTTGGGATAATATTTATAATTCAACTGATGCCTTTGTAACAAAATTCAATTTGACAGGTTCCGGGTTAGTGTATTCAACATTTTTAGGGGGAACGAGTAGCGAATATGGCAGAGGTATTGCCCTTGATGATATCGGGAATGCTATTGTTGCGGGATATACAAATTCATCAAATTTCCCTGTAACTTTTGATGCCTTTGACAATACAGCTAACGGAGGCTACGATATTTTCTTTACAATATTTAATTCAGATGGCTCTTTTTTAGATTATTCTACATATCTTGGTGGCGCAAGCACTGATTATGGATATTATAATAGTTGTCTTGCTTATGGGGGCAATAATGCAATAGTTACAGGTTATACATCTTCAAGTAATTTTCCAACAACTGTAGGTGCTTGGGATATAATATATAATGGTGGGGATGTAATTGTCGCGAAGTTTGATGTTGGACCACCCCGAACAATCACAATTGAATCAGTGAGTGCTGCACAATTCTGTCCAGGGGAAGACATTACAGTTTCATTTTCAATAACAGGTATATATTTATTGGGAAATGTATTTACAGTTCAACTTTCTGATCAAAATGGATCATTTACAAAACCTATAATAATTGGAACACTATCAAGTGTTGATGCAGGGACAATTAACTGCACAATTCCAATAGATATACCATCGGGTATGTTTTATAAAATTAGAATAGTAAGTTCCAAACCTGCAATTACAAGTCCCGACAATGGATATGATCTAACAGTTATGCCTTTCCCATCTTCATATAAAATCATTGGGAGTGGAGCATATTGCGAAGGAGATCTTAAAGGTGCTGAAATCAAGCTTGAGAGTAGCGAAGCTGGAACAAAGTATCAAGTTTATCTTGATGGGGAAAAATATGGTTTTCCAATTGTGGGTACAGGGAAAGAATTAAGTTTAGGATATTACAAGACTGAAGGATTATATACAATTGAAGGAACTACACCTTTTGGATGCACACGCTTTCTCTCATCACAAATTAATGTAAAGAAGGTTGCAATACCTGAAGTATATTCAATGACGGGCGGTAGTAAAGTTTATAATGAAGCGGGGGATGGTACATATTGTGATGGAGAATTGGGGGTAGCAATTGGATTAAATGGGAGCCAAGATGGAGTTAAGTATCAATTAAAATTAAATGGAAGAAATATTGGTGTTCCAATTTTAGCAACAAACCAAGAGATAAGCTTCGGTTTTTTCACAGATGAAGGAACATATACAGTTGAGGGTATAACCATTTTAGCTGGATGTCCAAAGATGATGAATGGAAGCATTACGGTTAAGAAAGTTCTTGCACCTACTGTTTATTCACTTAATTCAGTAGGTACATTTTGCGAAAGTGAAGGTGGTGCAGAAATTACTTTGAGTGGCTCACAATCAGGAATTATTTATCAATTACAGTTAAATGGAAAAGATATAGGGAAACCAGTTGATGGAACGGGGAGTAGCATTAGCTTTGGTAAATATAACATAGAAGGAATTTATACTGCAATTGCGCAATCCACAAGTCATGGCTGCCTTACACAAATGCAGGGCGAAGTAAGTCTTAGAAAAATTCCAAAACCAAAAGTCTATGAACTTGCAAGTCGCGATTATTTCTGCGCAGGCAGCGACGGTACGGAATTAATTCTTAACAACTCTGATATTGGCGTATTATATCAATTAATGCTTGATGGCAATCCTATCGGTGCACCAATTCCCGGAACAGGCAAGATGTTAAACCTAGGAAAACATAATGTTACAGGCACATATACGGTCGAAGCAATCACGGTCGAAGGCAATTGCACAAATGAAATGAAAGGGAGTATAAAATTACGTGAGATACCATCACCGGAAATCCAAATCACGGGGAATATGACACCTGATTTTGGCAGCACAGAAAATTATGAAGATGCAAAAGCTGCAGAAGGTGATCATTATGAATGGACTGTTTTTGGTGGTAAAATAATAGGAAGTAACACCACGATTTCAATAAAAGTCGAATGGGGCAACAATAAAGCAGGTTTATTAAAAGTTAATAAAACAAGTTCTTATGGATGTACTGTTAGCAAAGAATATAATATTAATTTAGTCAATAATGTGCAGCCAGCTTTTGAAGTTGAGCGAACAACAGGTGTTGCACCATTTGAAGCAAAATTTACTGATAAATCAACTGGATATATTACATATAGGAATTGGGATTTCGGCGATGGAAAAATGAGTCCTCAAAAGAACCCGACACACTTATATACAGTACCAGGGAAATATACAGTGAAGCTTACTGTTGGGTATGACGACGTTTTTCTTACAGAAACAAAATCAGATTTTATAACTGTTGAAAGTAGCACTGGTGTTAATGAAGAAATATTAAGTTTAAACAATGGATTATCGTTATATTCAGTTGAGCCAAATCCATCAAATGATGTAATTAGATTAGCATACAGCATAAGCAATTCGCAGAATATTACAATTGCAATTTATAATATACTTGGCGAGCGGGTGTTATCAACTTCTGATGGTTATCAGATAGAAGGAATGCATAACAAAGAAATAAATATATCCCACCTACCAAGCGGAGTGTATTTCTTACAAATTCTTGGGGATACGGGACAGGTCAATCGAATGATAAATATTTTGAAATAATTGTGGTCGCATTCGCATCAAATTAGGGGCAATTATTCATTAATTGCCCCTATACATTATGAAGTAGATATTGCAACAGAGGGCTTAAGCCCTCTGTTTTAGTATGTAGAGATTGCAGGAAAGTGCAACTATGAAAAAATGTAGGGATTCAAAATTTTGAACACCTCTTTTATTTAAAACCAATCACTAGACTTTTACCAAAATCGGTATTAATTCTATATAAATCGTCGAACCACGCTTCACGCATTGCAAACCAAATATCTGTATCATTAAGAACATCGCCACCGATTGTATTAACAAGCAAATTCAATGATTGCATAATCGCTTCTTTTGGACCCGTTCGTTCATCGTTATACATTGTTTCAAAAACTGTAATAATTCCACCAAAATTTAGAGCATTATAAGCTTTTTTCAACAAATCAAGTATCGTTCGATATGGATATTCGCTTAAAACATCGGCGATAAAAATAAAGTCATAGCCTTCACCTATTTCATCCTTATTAAAATCACCACCATAAGTTGTGATACGATCCTGATAACCCGACCTATCGATAAATTTTTGAGTAATAGGAATAACTTGAGGCAGATCATAAGCAATAACGCTTAATTTCGGATAAATTTTTGCAAATTCAATAGAGTAAATTCCTGAACCTGCACCTAAATCAAGCATTTTCAAACAATTTTTCAAAGGAATTGACGGGACTATTTGGCTTGCATATTGTTTAGCATCATGATAAGTTGCCAGAATAAAGGATTCTATCCACTGCTCATCTTTCTCCCACAAATTTTGATATTTTCTTGGTTTTCCTTCCCGTATTGAATAAGTCAAATCACTCCAAACATCCCATAATGATGCAATATGCATCAAATTTCCAAGATAATTTGGGCTATCGTTGCTTAGATACAACAGTGTATCAACTTTATTTAAATATAAGTCGACTTTTTTATCAAGAAATCCAAGATTTACTAATGCATTGAGTAGCCGTCCAAGAGCATTTTCATTTACGTTAATTTCAGAAGCAAGCTGATGGACATTTTTTCCTTCATTCCCTATCTTAGAAAAAATATCAAGCTCAAGACTTGTAAATAGAATTCTACTAATTTGAAACCCTTGAGCAATTTCTTTATAATACATTGGCTTAGGGTCAATAACTAATCTTTGTTCAGAAATTTTCATAATTGTAATTTTTTTATATTCAAATTACTAAAATAAATACAAAAATTGAACCAAAAATTAATTATTAATTCTGAAGGGCAGATTTTTGTGTAATAATATTTTCTAATTCTTCTTTAGTTAAATAATAATGTGCATTGCAATATTGACAAACAAGTTCAGTTTGATTTAAAAGTAGCATTTCCTTGAGTTCTTCAAGATTAAGTAATGCAAGCTTTTGAATGAAACTTTCTTTTGAACAGCGACAAAAGAAATCAAGTATTTGACTTTTTAAAATATCAAATTCAAATGGAAGATTGTTTTTCAAAAATTCGATAGAATGATTTTCATCGCATAGGATCGCCTCTTTAAGGGATTTTATTGTATTTAAGCTTTTATATATTTTTTTTAAATCATTGTGATTGTATCCGGGCATAGCTTGCACCATTAACCCACCGGCATATTCAATTTTGCTATTTGGATCTGATTGTGCAGAAATAATAACGCCCGTTGGAATTTGCTCGGATTTATAATAATAATAACTTAAATTTGCGTCAATATCACCATCTTGTAACTCTACAATTCCTGTCACAGGTTCAGCGTGGTCGTAAAGAATTCGAGTTACTTTAAAATAGCCATCTCCAATTTTAGGAATTGAATCATTGAGATCTACATTTGTTTGAACATAGCCACGTATTTCTCCATTCTGGCTGGCTTCTCCTAATATTTTCTTATAATATCCATTCGACATTATTTCAACAATTGCTCGCTCATCACCTTTCAGAGTTGATGCAATTAATGCCGCGGCAGTCATTACCTTTGAAAGCAAATTTGATGCATCTGAATTTAAATTACG
>DAOTPH010000137.1:0-5004 GCA_035451765.1 Bacteroidota bacterium
CCTCGCCCGTAAAATTCGTGAAGCCTTTACAGCAATTCAAATTGAACGCAATTATACAAAAGAGCAAATCTTGCAACTTTACTCTAATACTGTTTATTTTGGCCGTGGCGCTTATGGTATTTCCATTGCATCCCAAGTTTATTTCAATAAACAACCAAAAGATTTAAACTTGGCTGAGTGTGCTATGCTTGTTGCTTTGCTAAAATCCCCTACAAATTATGACCCAGTCCTTAACCCTGATAAAGCTCTCGCCAGGCGTGATTTGGTATTATCTCTAATGTTAGAAGAAGGCTACATCACTCCATCACAATATTTAGAAGCGACAAAGCAACCACTTTTACCCAGCGATAAAGCAGCTGGAAATTTTGCTTTAAAAAGTGCTTTTATGATTGCACCGCATTTTGTGGAAATGGTGCGCCAGACATTAAACGATGATTCTCGCCTTGGTAATTATGATTTATATAGAGATGGACTTGTAATAAATACAACTTTGAATTCCCGTATTCAACAATATTTAAATCAAGCAGTTGAGGAACATCTGAAATCATTTCAAGCAGAATTTTTGAAAAATTGGTCCTGGTCACGAAATAAAAATGTATTAAATGCTCTTTTAGATAAAGCAATTAAAACAAATCCATCTTACAGATCAGCAAGCACTTCTGATAAAAATAGAATATATCAGCAGTTGCTTAATAATAAAGATTTTATCGATTCTGTAAAAAACGCTGCTACCACAATTCAAGTTGGCGCTGTTGTGATAAATATTCATACAGGCGATATTTTAGCAATGGTTGGAGCATCGCCAAAATTCATTCAGGAAAATCAATCTGCTAAATATTCACTTAATCATGCTACTCAAATTCGACGGCAACCTGGCTCATCTTTTAAACCATTTGTTTATACTTCTGCATTAATGCATGGACTTACACCGTATTCAGAAATTGAATGCGGTCCTTTTACATACAGATCCCCAGATGGTACCGTTTGGTCTCCATCGGGTTCAGGTGATTGCGCAGATGGTGATAAACGAACACTATTTTCAGCTCTTGCTGCATCAATTAATACCGTTTCTGCAAGATTGATTACTCAAGTCACAAGCCCCGACGAGGTTATCAGAGTTGCTCAAAAAATGGGTATTAAATCTCCACTTGTTGCATATCCAGCTCTTGCACTTGGCGCGGGGGGTGATGTTTCCCCAATTGAAATGACTACAGCTTATGCGACATTCCCTTTGCACGGCACCGCAATTCAAACACGCTTTCTAAATGATATTTATGATAATTATGGGAATGTAATCATAAAAAGTAACAAAAAACCAATAATGACGCAAGGCATTATTTCCGATACAATTGCCGACGAAATGATCTTTATGATGCAAGGCGTTGTGGATTATGGTACAGGTTCAGTTATACGTAAATTTTTCCAGGGGGTCGATGCCGCAGGCAAGACAGGCACAACCGATGATGCTGCTGATGCTTGGTTTATTGGCTATACTCCCGATCTTGTTGCGGGAATTTGGGTGGGATTCGATGATAAACGTGTGAATTTCAATTATATGGGCGGACAAGGTTACGGCGGACGTGCTGCTGCTCCCATCTGGGGACGCTTGATGGCTAAAGTTTATAGCGACCCATTATTGCCTTATAAAAAACGCAACTTCGACCTAAATAGCTTTAATCGTATTAGAACACCTGTTGATTCTATTAGAAATCAAACTTATATTCCTGATAATCAACAGGAGAAGCAAAATCTAACACCAGCTTTACCACCATTACCAAAAAGATAAAGGAGCTATATGATTATGCCTTATTCGACAAATATAACTTCTAAGTCCTATAGAAATATTAGGCAATAATATTATCCGCTAATGAAAAATAACCCTCACTATCCTTTTTATATTCTTCTTTCGATTTATATTGTTTTGCAAATTGTAATTGTAGCATTTACCGAGCCACATTTCGAGAGCGATTCTGCATATTATTATCAAAAAGCATTGCAATGCGTTGAGAATAATTCCTTCTATCCAAATTATTCTAATATAAATGATGACTTTATTATTGCACCGATTTATATAAATTATTTATTTGTTATTCTTAAATTATTCAAAAGTTCAAAAGCTATATTATTTTTTAATATAATACTTAATACAGCTAATCTTATTTTGCTTTATTCAATAACAAATCGAATATTTTCAAATAAAGCAGCTTTAATATCGGCAATTTTATATATTCTCTATTTGAACAATCTTGGAATAATTCTGATGAATTTCACTGATTTACTATTTTGTACAACTATTTTGCTTGCTATTTATTTATTTTTGATTAATAAAAAGCTTGCCTTATTTTTCGCGGGTATGTTGGTAGCATTATCAATTGGAATAAGACCAATGGGCTGGGCATTGTTTTTTGCAATATTAATTGTAACTATAATAAATATAAAGCAATACCAATTTGCGAAATTGTTGCTTTTTACTCTTGGATTTATAATAATAATATTAAGCGTTGGAATATATAATAAGCAACATTTTGGAGATTTTATATATTCAGGAACTACTGGCTCACTAAATTTGCTAATTGGTGCAAATGATGATGCTACGGGAACTTTCGAACCAGAGGTATTTAGTGAAGGTAAAATTGGATATTTGCCTCATCCCGAGCAAATGACATATAAAGAAAAAAATGAATTTTACCAACATCAAGCTTTTAATTGGATTAAATCTCATCCAATCAAATGGTTATCGCTACTTCCCGCAAAGTTTATTCATTTATTCATTACAGATGATTTTGCTTTATATCCTTTGGTTTCTAATAATCAAATTTACGTTTATCAATACGGTAAAGCTTTATTCAAGGAGCATAATTTTTCAACCTTTATTCAACAACCTCATAGAATTGAATATCTAATTTTAGCGACAATTTATCACATATATTATTTATTTATTTTATTTTGCTTTTTCTATCAATTTTATATAAATTTCAAATATAATCGCCAAAATCCAAATATTCTATTAATAGAGCTTTTTATAATACTTGGCATTGCAATGACAGTCCCAATCTTTGGAGCATCAAGGTTCAAATATCCATACATAATATTGGGAATGGTATTAAGCGCACCGATAATCGAGGAAAAAAGAGGATGAACGTGTCCTAGGAAAGGTGTATTGCATACACCCCTATGAAAAATTTCCTATTTTGCTTTTTTTTCTTAAATTGTATTTATGATAAATGATTATTTGCAAAATATATTCAATACTTATAAAAAAGGTGACGCACGAGAAGAATCATATTATAGTCATTTAGCGAGCTTTATACAGCAATTTTCCGAAACTCAAAGAAATAAAAAAATTGCCATAACAATTTTACCAAAAAAAACCGAAGCAGGCAATCCCGATTTTCGTATCTGGGATGGGCGGCAAAAAATTACGGGTTATATCGAAGCAAAGGATATTGGTACCGACCTCGATAGAATTGAAAAAACAGAGCAACTCCAACGTTATTTAGAGACTTTCCCAAATGTGATACTCACAAATTTTACAGAATTCCGCTTTTATAGAGATGGCAACATGATTGATAAAGTCGAAATTGCTCGCCCATTTGTTATGACTAAACTATCTGCTCTACCACCTTTAGAAAATGAAGATAAGTTTTTTTCATTGCTTACTCGGTTTCTGGATTTTTCACTCCCTCGGACATATACAGCAAAAACTCTTGCTTACGAACTTGCAAAAAGAACAAGGTTCCTCAAAGATAATGTAATAACTGAAGAGCTGACGATTGGAACAGAATCAATACAAGAAACTTATGAAACATTTAAAGATTTTCTGATTTTTGGTTTAACAAAAGAAGATTTTGCTGATATTTATTCCCAGACAATAACTTACGGTTTATTCGCTGCACGATTACGCGCCGAGCAAGATTTCAATCGTGTTACAGCTTATTCATATATTCCAAAATCGATTGGAATTTTGCGTGATATTTTCAAATTTATTTCATTTGGGGACTTGCCAAAACAACTTGAAATTATTATTGATGATATTGCGGAAGTGCTTTCTGTTGCAGATGTAAAACAAATATTAGAAGAATATTATCATCAGGGGAAAGGCAACGACCCAGTTCTGCATTTTTATGAAACATTCCTTTCGACTTATGACCCTATGACCCGTGAAAAGCGTGGCGTTTATTATACTCCCGAACCCGTTGTATCTTTTATTGTTCGTTCTATTAATGAAATTTTAAAAGACAAATTCAATATTGTGGATGGACTTGCCTCTCCCAATGTCACATTGCTTGACCCAGCAGGCGGTACACTTGGATTTCTGGCTAAAGCTGTTGAAGTAGCTGTGGAAGAATTTGAAAGTAAATATGGTAAAGGCGGGATTGAATCATTTTTGAAAAATCAAATTCTTGAAAATTTCTATGCATTTGAACTGATGATGGCACCTTATGCAATTGGACATATTAAAATGTCTTTCCTTCTCGAAGAGCTCGGCTATAAATTAAGTGATGATGAGAGAGTTAAATATTATTTAACTAATACCCTAGATATGGTGGAGTTACAACAATCCAAATTGCCTGGTATGTCATCTCTTTCAAAAGAAAGCCATCACGCCTTGGAAATCAAAAAAGACGTTCCAATATTGGTAATACTTGGCAACCCACCCTATTCAGGTGTGTCAACTAATAAAGGAAAATGGATAACAGATCAAATTGAGATTTATAAATACGTTGATGGTAAATATTTTAAGGAAAAAAAACATTGGCTCCAAGATGATTATGTTAAATTTATTCGTTTTGCACAATGGAAAATCGATGAGGCGGGTCAAGGTGTGTTAGGATTTATTACAAATCATAGCTACATTGATAATCCAACTTTCCGAGGAATGCGTCAATCTTTAATGAAAAGCTTCGATGAAATCTATATTCTTGATTTGCATGGAAATAGTTTAAAAAAAGAAAAATCGCCCGATGGTGGAAAAGACGAAAATGTGTTTGATATTCAGCAAGG
>DAOTPH010000138.1:0-3228 GCA_035451765.1 Bacteroidota bacterium
TATGCTCACCGTTTGGTTGTTGCCAATATTCAAATGTTGCTACTACGTCACTTAAATCATTCAATCCTTGATTTTTTACAAAACCAATAGGTCTAAATGGCCGGTGCACTATCACTTGGTCTGTTGCTTGTGGAAATCTGATTTCAGAAGCAACACCATTGAAATTCCATTGCACTGAGAAGAAATATGCTTCTTGGTCAGATCTTCTATAAACATCATTATATGAATCCATATCAGTTCCGCTCAATAATTGAACTGTAACAACTACTTTATAATAGCCAACATCCTTAGGAGATACCACCCCCATATTTACTGTTGCTATATCTCCTCGCTTTAAGACTTTCTCACCATTTGCTGTATCATAAGTGTAAACTATAGTCTTATAGGGATCTCCACTCGGGTCGTAAATATTTGCTGTTGCTTTGAATCGTGTTACATTGTTAATCCCAAGATTCTGGAATTTTACTGTGACCGCGAGATCAAGATTCCTTGGATATTGGAAATAATCGGGAGCTCCCACTGATCGAGGTGATACTATACTATAAACTGATATATCATTTTGCCAAGATACTGTGAATGGAACTTTTACTGATTTATCTGTTGTCCCCGGCTGTCGAACTGTTATTGTTAATACAAATTGCCCCCCGTGGTTATACATAAAATCCCCATTTCCACCGGGAGCGCAAAGTCCCGTTGCTTTCTGTATTGTATAGGTCTTTAAACCTGAAACATCGATCCATGGTGAACCTGTTTTTGGATCTAATGCTTGATATACTAAGTCACTTGCAGGTAATGGTCCCGTAATTTCATACTTTATCTGTGTCCCGGATTTCTGTGCACTATAAAATTCTAAAAATGGTTTTTGGTATAAATAATTATATGGGTTTCCATTGTCATCAAATCTTTGTCGTACTGTTCCGTTATAAAGCTCACCTGCATAAAGCAGATCTTCCTTTGCAGGAAATGTGTTCTTTACAGGTAATAATAACTCAAGATTGTAATCTTCGATTTCTCCGTAATTATCAACATATCCATAATTTCCATACCCCAATCCATTGTAGTCATACATTATACCATTATGGCAAGCATCTGCACCATAAGGGCTATAATATCCATACATCAATGTTGTTGGTAAGGGCCAGGTAGGGTCATAAGGATCCCAAATTGAAGTCGTAACACGCATAAGTGTGACCCCTGGTTCAAGATTATCGGGTATAGTTATATCATAATCTACAACATCTAAATTCGGGCAAGATGGTCCCCAAGAACTTGTTGTATGGTTCCAAGCAGGATTTGAATAAAGACCACCAGGGCGATTTACCCATTCATCAGGATTTTGGTCTTTGAAATCAGCATCTTTATTCCAATCGATAAATAATCGATTAAACCAGGTGTTACTATAAGTATAACAATAATATGCCATAAACCCATAGATATGAGAAAATGTTAAACGGAACCTATAAGTCGCTCCTATAGATAATTCGATATTTGAATTTGGATTATAATATTTGTAACAAGTTATATCGGGATAAACATTAGGGGAAGTTAGATTTTGAAAGAGTAAGCCCCCACTTTGGTCATAAATTTGAACATTGTACACCAACGATCCATAGTAGGGATCATAACCGTACATAATTGGATAATAAGCTGGCCAGCAATAAACATATCCAAAATCCCAAGTTGGAATGCCTTGATTTGGTTTGCAGTAGCTGCTATAATTAGGCAGCTGAGCAAAAGATTGCATTGTCGGTAGGCTCGCAAGCAAAAACACTAGCAAAAGAATTTGCTTTACCCACCCACTCTTAAAATTGTTTGTCTTTCTCATAATTTAAATCCTTTTTTTTTTGAAATTTTTATTTTCATTTTTGCATTTCTATGTAACTATAAGACAATCGAAAATCGAAAAAGTTACACTTTTTTTAAAATATTTGAAAAAAATTTAATTTTTTCTTTTAAATATGTTCAAAATTAATATAATTTATAAATATAACAAAATTACAAATAAAATAAATAATGAAAGATAAATATTTTAATGTGCATCGAACCAATTTTTTCCTACACCAATTTCGACCGAAACAGGTATATCATCAAGTGGTAAAGCGGTACTCATTAATTTATTTATTATTTGCTCTAATTCTTCTATTTCATTAACGAATGCGTCAAATAAAAGTTCATCATGAATTTGCAAAATCATTTTGCTTTTGAAATTTAATCTATTTATTTCATTGTATATATTTATCATTGCAATTTTTATCATATCGGCAGCTGTGCCTTGAATTGGGTGATTGATTGCTGCACGTTCTGCTGCCGAGCGGATATTGGAATTTTTGCTCGAAATATCGGGGAAATATCGCTTCCGTCCAAGCAAGGTTTCGGCATATCCTTTCTTGCGTGTCGATTCTATTGTATCATCTATATATTTTTTAATATTTGGAAATTGTTTAAAATAATTTGAAATAATTGTTTCTGCATCTTTTTTAGGAATTCTTAATCTTTGCGAAAGCCCATAAGGACCAAGCCCATACATAATTCCAAAATTTACTGTTTTTGCCGCCCGCCGCATTTCCGAATCAACCTTGTCTATATCAATTGAAAAAAGCTTTGAAGCTGTTGCTGCGTGAATATCTTTGCCTTCTTTAAATGCTTGAATTAAATTTGGATCCTGCGAAAAATACGCCATTACTCGCAATTCGATTTGCGAATAATCCGCCGAAATCAATAATCCATCAGAATGGCTTGCCACAAAAGCTTTGCGAATTTCTCTGCCAAGCTCGGAACGCACAGGTATATTTTGCAAATTTGGGTCGGTGGATGAAAGCCTGCCTGTTGCCGCAATTGTTTGATTATATGTTGTATGAATTTTATGGGTTTGTGGATTTACTAATTTTGGCAATGCGTCAATATATGTAGATTTTAGTTTTGCCAATTGCCGATAATCAATAATTAAATTAATAATTGGGTCGGCTGCCGCAAGCTCAGTTAGTACTTGCATATCTGTGCTATAACCAGTTTTTGTCTTTTTAATAATTGGCAAATTTAATTTTTCAAATAGCACGCTTCCCAATTGCTTTGGTGAATCAATATTAAATTCCATTCCCGCAAGTCGATAAATTTCTTTTTGCAATCGTGTAATCTCGGCATTAATTTGTTCGGAACTTTCCCGCAAATTTTTCACATCAATTGCCACACCTGTATATTCCATATCTGCAAGCACACTAATTAGCGGAA
>DAOTPH010000138.1:3238-4999 GCA_035451765.1 Bacteroidota bacterium
AGTAGATTATTCTTTTCTAATTCATTTTCCAAAATTTTAGCTAATCGCAAGAGATATATCGTTTTTTCGCAAACAAGATTAGAATCAATAAATGTAGAATTTGGTTTATTATTATTCTGAAAATTAAAAGAAATAGGCAGATCCTTATCAATCCATTTTTGGAACAATGCGTCAATTGAATGATTATCGTCGGGGTTAAGCAAATAAGATGCAATTACAGGGTCAAAAAGCTTGCCTTTCACCTCGCTGCCATATCGTTTCAAAACAAAATTGTGATATTTCAGATTATCTGCAATTTTTTGAATATTTGGATTGGAAAATATAATATATAATTTATTTAATACATAATCACGCGATAATTGCTTATCATTTGCTTTGGCAGTATCATTTGAAAAAAGTTCATTTTCATTTTTTATATTTGAAAATTTAATAAAATATGCAGAATTTTGATTATACGCAATTGCTAAGGCAATTATGTCATTATTTTGTCTATCGTTTGATGAATAAATTATTTCAAATGCAAAAGAATTAGCAGAATTTAATTCATTTATTAAATTATCAAGTTCTTGAATATTATTTATTTGGAAATAATTTGCAGAATGTGGAATTTCTTTTGTTTCTTCTTTTATGTTATTTTCAAATAAATTTTCGTTACTTTCAAGCCGTGCTTTTTCTTGCCAAAATGCTCGAATGCGAGTAAAAGCAAGCTCTTTAAAAAAGTTATCTAATTCTTTATAATCAATGGGTTTCCGCTTTAAATCATCTATTGAAATGTCAATCGGTACATTTGTATCAATCGTAACCAACTGTTTTGATAAAAATGCTTCGTTCTTATATTGAGCTAATTTTTCGCGAATTGAAGCTTTGTCTATTTTGTCAAGATTATTATATAAATTTTCCATAGTTTGATATTGCTGAATAAGTGGTATTGCAGTTTTTTCGCCAATCCCTTTTACACCTGGCACATTATCAACTGAGTCGCCAATTATCGCAAGCACATCAATCACCTTATCAGGCGCCACCCCAAATTTATCTTGCACTTGGTCGAAAGATACAACATCAAAATCCTCGCCTTCACGTCCCGAAGGCTTAATAAGCTTAATATTTTCATCTACAAGTTGATAAAAATCTTTATCAGAAGTTAAGCAATATACTTCATTACCCGACATACTGAATTTTTTTGCTAATGTGCCAATTATATCATCAGCCTCAAATCCAGGCTTTTCAAAACGTGGAATACCAAGCAAATCAAGCAATTTTTTAATCTTAGGCAATTGCAAAGCTAATTCTTCAGGGAATTCGGGACGATTTGCCTTATAATTTTCAAATTGAATATGGCGAAAAGTAGGTTCCTGAGTATCAAATGCCACTAAAAGATATTCAGGATTTTGCTTTTCGAGAAAACTTGTCAAAATATTTGTAAATCCAAATATTGCTCCTGTTGGCTCCCCCGCGGGATTGCGAAAATTCGCTCTCTCCATCACATGATATGCCCGATACACAAGCGACATTCCATCAATTAAATATATTTTTGCCATTTATATTTCGATTAATAAAGCAAATTTTAATAAAAACTAATTTAATAAAAATAAACAAAATTATAATGATTTAATGATTTATTTTTATAAAATGTAAAACCACCACATTTTGCAAACTATCACCATCAAGAATTAATCTGCCGTAGTTCTCATCATTTGTGTCGTTTATTACACGCCCGCGAATATTTTTGAACCCAAATATCATTTCACCTCGTGTCGCATT
>DAOTPH010000139.1:0-4928 GCA_035451765.1 Bacteroidota bacterium
AATGCTCCAACTAAAATAAATGCCCAATCAATTCCTTTAATTTTAAAATAGATATTCTTCTCAGTTGAAGATATAAGCACAACAGCAAGAGCAATCATAGTTAACGAACAAATTACAGGAGCGATGACAGGACCAATCCAGACGATAGGAATTAAAAATAAAATATCCCAATCAAATAATGAGGCAGGCCAGTTAAGGAATATTTTTAAAGCTATGTAATATATTATATCCCAAATACCAAATGAATATAGAAAATATGCGAATTGTTGCGGTAATGTCTTGCCTGCAATTGCACCAATTGAAACTAGCATTATGATTGTTGCCAATTCCCTTATTAATTCAATTAAATATAAATGCCGTGGAAAAGGTGCCAGCGGAAAATTAAATCCTGTAGGATAGAACATCTCCCGTAAATAAACCACAACAATAGCCTCAAGAAACCCCATTGCGATTCCAAAAATTGTTATCCAGATATAATACTTTTTCGTATCGCTTTTCATATTTTAATCAAATTAAAAAAATTCACAAGTTTGTTAATTATTTAAAAAAGTTTAATTTTGAAAGTAATTTTTTTGGCAAAAATATGAAAAAAATAATTCTTATTCTCTTTTCTTTAATTTGTATAGTTGATTATTATACTTATGCCAATCTCATTGAAATTAAGAATGATAATGGCATTGCAAAGGGTATTGTTTATAGTTCCGACAAAAATTTATGGGAAGAATCTACAGTGCTTATCCCTGATGGGCCTTGTTCAGTGAAAACAATTCGGATTTACTTTTCAGGTAGCACTCCTGCAAAGGATACAATTTGGGTATGTGGTTTCCCAACGGCAGGAAACCTTTGGCCCACAGAATATATTTGGAGCTATAATTCATTAATTAATCCAATTATAATAGATTATTCAGGAACACCAGGATGGATGGATATTGATGTCTCAACAACAGGGTTGCGTTCGGATGGAATTGACAAAATTGTAATTCAGCATAGAATGAAATCCGCGGGACCATATTTTACTTATGATTCTGATGGGAAGAGTTCAGCAATGTCTTGGTATACTGACCCATTCACACCAAATCCTAATTTTTATAATATTGCGGGAACATTGTATTACACTCCACCTGGTGATTATATGCTGAGATTAATTGTTGAATATGATTTTCCCGATGGAGATAGATCTGACCCCCCACCTCAACCAAAATTTACAAATATGAACGCGGAAATGGGAATTAGTGCAGGGAGCGAAATATCCATTGTTGATTATAATCAAGATGGATGGGATGACATTGCAATTAGAGGGAATATTTACAAAAATGATTATGCTAATTCAAATAAATTCATCAATGTATCTTCGGAATTAGGAATAGGCAGTGCAGCAGGAACAAATTGGGCAGATTTCGATAATGATGGCAGAATCGATGTTTATGTGATGAGAAATGGACAATTTGATTTTGATAAGCGGATGGTGCTCAATCAAGATAGAATTTATAAGAACTGCGGGGATAGTGGATTTGTAGCTATACCAAATGACCAAATTTTTATGAAACCATATCCCAATCCATCAATTGATTTCTCGCTTTCGACACAATTCGAAAATAATGATTATTTCAATCCATATAATACGTGCACACCTTTTTGGCTCGATTATAATTCTGATGGACTCCCTGATTTATTTATTGCGAATAAAAGAATTGAAATTTCAGGGCAACCTGAAATATACACTCCTGATGAAATTTGGCTAAATATTGGTGATGGCAAATTTGTAAATAAACGGAGTGAGGCAAATCTAAAAAGTGGAGAACCGTATATACCAGGTAGCAGCGGAAATATTGGTGGGTATTATGATTGCTATGGAGCAGCAGCATGCGATTATAATAATGATAATTTGACTGACATATTTGTCGCGACATATAGACTTGCACCTGATAATTTATATAAAAATCTAGGAAATGGTTCATTTACTGATGTTGGACCGCAAACAGGGGCAGAAGGAATTCCAACAGCTGCACCATACTATTTTGGTCATGGGATGGGATGCTCATGGGGAGATTTTAATAACGATGGATGGTTTGATTTATGCGTCGGTAATTTAGCACATACTGATTCACGGGGTCTTTATTCAAATCCATCATTAATTTTTCAAAATCTCGGAGGTGAAGGAAAAGATAAGTTCAATGATGTACATTATCAGATGGGATTGAAATTCCACGAAGGAAATGCGGGCGCTTGCTGGGTGGATTTAGATAACGACGGATGGCTTGATTTATGGCACGGGAAATATTCAGGAGGTTATGGAACATTTTATTTAAATCAAGGACAGCCTGATTATAAATTAAAAGATATAACTTGGTTAATAAATACATTTATTAATGAGCCTTGGGAAGGAGTTCGATTGGATTTTGACAATGACGGCGATGAGGATATGCTGATAAAGGGTTATCTAATGCGAAATGATTTACCACATAAGGGAAACTGGGTAGAATTGAGATTAAAAGGTAAGCCCGATGACGGCGTCTCAATGGATGCACTTGGAACAAAAGTAGCGGTATGGGCAAATAATCGAGCATTTTATCGCGAACTCTATGGCACAGCAGCGGGCACTCACTCCACTCAAAATTCTTCTTGCCTTCATTTTGGTATAGGAAATGCTGATTTGATTGATTCTATTATAATACAATATCCAAATAAACAAATTCATAAGCTAACTAATATAAAACCTAATGCAATTTATTATATTGATTATATGCAAAATCCAGCGATGAAATTCATTGCAACACCCGCATTGCAATATCCTGAAAATTATAGCATAAATTTACCAACAAATATTACTTTAGAATGGTCAAGAGTTGAAGGAGCAGAAAGCTATATAGTAGAGATTTATCCAAATAAAAATTTGACGAGCGGAGATACAATAACTGTCTTAGATGCAAAAAATAGTCAAGAAATTCAAAAAAAGCAGGGTGATATAGTTTTTTGGCGCGTTCGTGCAAAAGGAAATCAATTGACATCAGCATATTCGAGCTTATGGAGTTTTGTAGTCGGTTCCCCCTCATCAGGCAAATTACAATTGATTGAACCTGCAAATAATGCAAAAAATATTGGAACATCCGTCACATTTAGATGGAATAAACCTACATTTCCACAGATAAATTTTTATCCGAATATTGATTATCGATTGCAGCTATCAACGAATTCTGATTTTTCAACGATATTATACGATAATTCGAGTATTAGGGACACATCAATCTACATTACAGGTATTTTTCAACCTGCGACACAAATATTTTGGCGTGTAAAACCGATTATTGAAAAAGATACAAATCAAGAATGGTCAGATATTTTTAATTTTACTACCCTTTCTTTACCAAATAAAATTGAATTAATTGCACCACCAAATTATGCGACGGATGTAGATGTCAAAGGTGGATTTAATTGGAAGGAGGATGAATTAGCAGAATATTATTGGGCACAAGTTGCAAAAGATGTTGAATTCCAAGACATAGTATTAGAAAGACAAGGTGTTTTACCACCTTTTAATGCAATGCCAAGATTAAAGGAAGGAACAACATATTTTTGGCATGTTGCGGGAACTAATGCTGCAGGTGTAGGTCCATGGAGCGATACTTGGCAATTTACTACAAAAAAAGGATCCGATATCAATCAAGATAAAATAATCGAAAATGCTTATATGTATCTCGAGGTGGGATCTAATGAAGCTCATATTAAAATTCAAGGGGCTCAAAATAAAAAATGCACTATCATACTTACTAACTTATTTGGTATAGAACTAATGAAAATATATGATGGTATTTTAGATTTTAATGATATGAATATTACTTTTAATGTCCAGACATTATCATCGGGGACATATTTTTGCATTATTAAAATAGAAGATAATCAAAAAATATTAAAATTTAATATGACTAAATGAAATTAAAATAAGGATATTATTAATTTTATTAATAGATTTTTGTAATTTGTGAATTTTATTTAATTTGTATATTTGAAATTTTAATATTAACCAGATATCATTTATGATAGGTAATTACGACGTACAAAAAATGATTGAAGAGAATATAAATAACCTAGAAGAACTGATTGATGCAATTCCTACGGGTATTTATATAACAACAATTGATGGAAAAATTATCTCATTAAATAACTTTTTGGTAAAATTATTAAGAGTACCCTCAAAAGAATATTTAAAAAAAATTAATTTAAATGAGCAAGGCAATTTTCCAAATATCATTGATAGGAAAAAGTTTATAGAACAATTGCAATTAAGTGGTCATCTTGAAAATTTGATAAATCAATATACAACTAGCTCGGGCGAGATAATTTATGTGAGTGAAAATTCTACAGCAATAAGAGATGAAAATGGAAATATTCAATATATTATTGGGACTATCGAAGATATTACCGAAAAAATAATTCTTGAGAAGGAAGAAAGGTATATTCATCAATTTATGAATATTGTCAATGATGCTTTAATTCATTTGGTTGAAAATCCTTATATGCTTTCGTCTATTGAATATGCTTTTGAACTTATAGGAAATTTTCTAAATATTTCTACAATTAAAGCAATGTTTTTGAACCAATGGGACAAATTCCCCGATTATAATGACTTCGATTGCGTAGTAAATTGGAATAATATTAATTCTAAAAATTTAGATAATTCACTTTTTAAAATCATTTTGGAAAATTTCCCAAATGCACTTGAGAATTTGATGAATGGGAACAATTTTTTTGTCAAAACCGACAGCACAAATGAATTTCAAAAATATACTCTTTCGAAATATAATATTTCTTCTTTTCTAATGACACCAATCATTTACGGAAATAAATTTACAGGACTAATTCTTTTTGCAGATCAAGATGAAACGAGGAATTGGGATGAGGGAACATTAAAGTTCCTTGCAATAATTGGA
>DAOTPH010000140.1:0-4922 GCA_035451765.1 Bacteroidota bacterium
TTTGCATTCATACTTTACTATAAGACAATCGAAAACGCAAAAAGTTACACTTTTTTTAAAAAATTTTAAATTTTTTTTAAAATATTTTTAATTTCATTAATTAAATCATTAGCTGATGTTTTATTTTTTGCTTCAGCAATTATTCGAATAATAGGCTCGGTATTGGATTTGCGGACTTGCACCCACGAATTATCCAAATATATTTTTAAACCATCCTCATCATTTATTTTATAATTCCTATAATTTAAACGAATTTTTTGCATAATTTGTGTGTAATTACCTTGGAATGGAATTTTAGCTTTAGCCATTGTGTAATTTGGCAACATTGCTCTTAATTCACTTAATTTTTTATTTAATTTCCACATTAACGCAAGTACAAGTGATGTGCCTATAAGTGAATCCCTGCCATAATGCAAAGGCGCATAGATCACCCCCCCACTACCTTCACCACCAATAATAGCTCCCGTTTCTTGCATTTTATTGACAACATTATATTCACCAACTGGGCAGCGATATACTATTGCACCATATTTTGCTGCAATATCTTCGACAGCTTGAGTTGTAGAATGATTTACAACAATTGATACTTTAGATGGATCCTCTGATAGCTCTAATACTGACCAAACAGCAAGTACAATTGTATTTTCTTCTCCAATTGGCATTCCATTTTCATCAATAAGCACGAGCCTATCAGCATCGGGATCTACCGCAATTCCAATTTGTGAATTTGACCTGTGGACAGCATTGCATAAATCTAATAAATTTGCAGGTAATGGCTCAGGTGTATGTGGAAAATGACCATTAATATCACAATATAATTTTTCTACCGAACATCCTAATCTTTCAAGCAACAATGGTATAGCGACCGATCCAGATGCATTCACTGCATCTACTGTTGCTCTTAAGGGGTGTTGCTTTATCGATTTCCAAAATGGCAATTCCATTATTTTATCAATATGGAATTGGATTGCATCATTTTTGATAATTACAGTACCTTTTTTATTAGAAATATAATTTGTTCTATGTAAGCCAGTTTTTGGATCATACCCATTATCAGCATAATACCATAGCAATTTATTTTGCAGTGTGTCGAAAAATGTCCCACTGCTATTGATGAATTTCAATCCATTCCAATCTTCAGAATTATGCGATGCTGTTACTACTATTCCCGCTTCTGCTTTCATAGATTCAGTAATTAATTGAACGGTTGGTGTTGGAACAATTCCTAGAGCAATAACATCAAATCCTGAATATGTTAGAATGCCTCTAATTAAATCTTCTATCCAATCTCCAGAACCACGCCCATCCCATCCCACTACAACAGGACCTTTAGATAAACAGTTTGTTAAAGCATAAATATAATCTTCTATTAAATCGGGTATAAGAGAGTAATCGCTAATAGTTGCCCTTAAACCCGATATTGAACGTATAATTGGCATAATATTATTTTTAAATTTACTAATTTAATAAATTATTAAATTTTATCAAATGCGTAATCATAAACAATTGCTTTTGCAAGCACAAAAAATTGCTATAGTCAGAACTGATAGAATAGGAGACATAGTATTGACCTTGCCTATGCTTCGTATTCTACATAGAATTAATCCGAATGCGGATTTATATTTAATTTCTAGAAAATACACTGAGCCAGTTTTCAGAGGTATAAATGAAATTTCTGATTACTTTTTGATAGACGATACTCCAATTGTTGATATTTTTAAAAATAATAAATTTGATGTTGTATTTTTTCCACATCCTGTGGAAAATGAAATTCGCGCAGCTTATAAAAATAAAATTCCATTACGTATTGGAAGCGGATATCGTTGGTATTCAATTTTTTTAAATCATCGGGTTTATGAGCACAGAAAATATGCCGAAAAAAATGAAGCAGAATTCAATCTTGACTTGATATCGGATATTACAGGAGAAAAATATAACGTTGAATTAATTTCCCCAAAAGTAAATAATATTTCTCTTGAAAAAATTAATCAAATTCTTGAAAATAAAAATATTGAAAAATTCATTATAATCCATCCTGGTGGAGGAAAATCAGCCCCTCGTTGGAGTGCGGAAAATTTTGCTAAATTAGCTCAGATGATAAGTACAAATTTTAATTTATCGATTATTCTTACAGGAATTGAAAGTGAAATGGATTTGTGCAATGTGGTAGAAAAAGATTTAAAAAACTCTATCAATTTATGTGGCAAGCTTACTCTTGATGAAACAATTGCATTAATTTCCAAATGTGATATATTAATAAGCAATTCGACAGGCGTAATTCATATTGCTGCGGCTTTTGATAAAAAAATTCTGGGATTTTACCCTAATTCTTTGCCAATGAGTGCAAAACGCTGGGGACCTATGAATAAGAAAAATATAATATTATCACCTCGCTATTATGATGAAATAGATAAAGATAATTTAGATATAATTACACCTGACGATGCCTTTAATTCCTTTCAAAAATTAATTAATATCAAATAAATATTTAATTTTGCAAATTTATATAATTCAAAAAATGGAAAGAACTGAACAAGAATTGCGACGACTTGAAGAACTCAATTTGCTTGAACAAGCTGGAATAAATGCCTATCCTTACTCTTTCGAAAAAACCCACAATGCATTTGAAATTTTGGATAATTTTTCTGATGAAAATCCATCGCCGTTTTCAAATGTCTCAATTGCAGGACGTATTATGGCAATTAGACGAATGGGGAAAGCTACATTTTGTCATATACTTGACCAAACAGGGAAAATTCAAATTTATATTCGAAAAGATGATATTCCGGATTTTTATGACAATTTGAAATATCTTGATATTGGTGATATAATTGGCGTAAAAGGGTTTGTATTTCGCACAAAAACAGGCGAAATTACTGTTCATACAAAGGAATTGCAATTGCTATGCAAATCAATTTCACCCTTGCCAATTCCAAAGGAAGAAATTGATGAAGAAGGTAATAAAATTATTCACGACCCCTTTACTGACAAGGAAGTTCGCTATCGTCAGCGTTATACAGATTTGATTGTAAATTATTCAATTCGTGAAGTTTTTATAAAGCGTTCAAAAATTATTACCCGAATGCGACGATATTTTGATGAGCGAGGCTGGCTTGAAGTGGAGACGCCGATTTTGCAGCCGATTTATGGAGGTGCGTCGGCTCGTCCTTTCATTACGCATCATAATGCACTCGATATAGATTTATATCTACGCATTGCTGATGAATTATATTTGAAGAGATTGATTGTTGGTGGTTATGAGGGTGTTTATGAAATTAGCAAAAATTTTCGAAATGAAGGAATGGACAAAATGCATAATCCCGAATTCACAGCAATGGAAATTTATGTGGCTTATAAAGATTATAATTGGATGATGGAAATGACCGAAGACTTAATCTACACTATCGCAAATGATGTACTGGGAACAATCAATATCGAATATGATGGCAAACCGATAAGTTTACAAAAGCCCTTCAAAAGAGAAAAAATGTTCGATTTATTCAAAAAGTATATTGGAAAAGATATATTTGGAGCGAGCTTACAGGATCTGTTAAAAATTGCTGATGAACATAATTTAGAATTGCCTCCGAATGCCCCATATTCAAAGGTTATAGATGAAATATTTAGTGAGCTTGTTCAACCCAATTTGATTAGCCCTACATTTGTTATGGATTATCCAATTGAAATATCTCCGCTTGCTAAGAAGCACCGTTCAACATCTGGATTAGTTGAAAGATTTGAATTATTCATTAATGGATTTGAAGTTGCAAATGCATTTACTGAATTGAATGACCCACGTGACCAACGCGCTCGATTGGAACAGCAAGCTTTGGAACGTGCCAAAGGTGATGAAGAAGCAATGGTGCTTGATGAAGATTTCCTTCACTCTCTTGAAATTGGTTTACCTCCAACAGCAGGGCTTGGAATTGGTATTGATAGACTTGTTATGCTTTTAACAGGACAGACTTCAATAAGGGACGTTATATTTTTCCCTCAATTGAAGCCTGATAAACCTGCTAAATAAATTATAATAGTTAACGAGAAATTATTATTGATTTAACAAAACGTTTTCCATTTGTAGTGAAAGCCACAAAATAAGCCCCATTTGGTAAATTATCAATTTTGCATTCAATATAATTTGCTCCCGCATCATAATATTTATTTGCAAAATCCTGTATCAGATTACCTTGCAAATCAAATAATTGTACTTGAACAAATCCTGATTTATTTAAAGCAATTTCTGTTGTGAATTTATCAGAAACAACAGGGTTTGGATAAATTTCCATAAATTCATCTGAAGTTGTGTTGTCTTCAACTGAAGTACCAATTTGAGTAATTTTTGTGATTTTATTAATTTCAATTTTTTTAAATATTTCCCAGGAAGATGAATGGTACCAACGTATTTCAACTCTGTCGATAGATGGGGATGTGCCTAATCCAAAATGCAATCGATAAGGTTTTTGCATACATCGTCCAAGTCCTGCCATCACCTCTTGAGTCAGCACTTTGCCGTCAGTTGTATAAACTTTCACTTTTGCACCAATTGCAAATTTGTTACATTCAGTTCCTACCAAATCAAGTTCAATCCAATTATTTGAATTCTTTAGATAGTTCTTATAAATTTTAAAATTGTAGTCTTGAGAAAAAACTAAATCAAGCATTCCATCATTATCGAAATCTACCCACATAGCGTCGTTTTCGCAAGTAATTTTATTTACTCCGCATTCATAAGAGACATTTTCAAAGATACCACCAGGCAATTGATGATATAATTTTGAATATCTACAAGTAGTTGATGCGGGAATAAATAAATCAGCAAGCCCATCATTATCAAAATCTCCCCAGGCACCCCCGGAATAAGTTTCTTCATAATCTATTCCAAGACCAGGTAATCCAGTTGACTGATCATAAGTATCATAAAA
>DAOTPH010000141.1:0-4912 GCA_035451765.1 Bacteroidota bacterium
CATATTTACCAAATTATAATGAATTTTATGAAAAACGCTGGTTCTTTTCAGCATTTGATTCTCAATATGATTTTATAGAAATCAATGGAAAACAAATACCTTTTGGAAATGATTTAATTTTCTCATCGAATCAATATCCGGATTTAAAAATTGGGATAGAAATTTGCGAAGATCTATGGGCAGTATCACCAATTAGCTCGCACTTAGCACTTGCGGGTGCAAATTTGATTTTGAATCTTTCTTCAAGTAATGAATTAATTGGCAAATACGAATACCGCCAACAATTAGTAGCAAATCAGTCAGCAAGAATAAATGGCATTTATGCTTATTCTGATGTTTCACCTTGGGAATCTACCACAGACCTTGTATTTTCAGGACATTGTTTAATTGCGGAAAATGGAAAAATTTTAGCTGAAAGTAATCGATTTCAATTTGATTCTCAAATGATTATTGCTGATTGCGATTTTGAGTTGATGAATAACGAACGAAACAAGAATTCATCGTTCAATTCTACGAATCATTATATTGATTTTCGCGAAATTAAATTTGATTTATTAGATGTAAAAGTTTCAAATTTAAATAAAGAAATAACCCCAATGCCATTTGTACCAAATGATAAAAACAAACTAGATTCTATAGCCCAGGAAATATTGAATTTGCAATCGACGGCCCTTGCTCGGCGTTTGCTTCATCTTAAAATGCAAAATTGCGTAATTGGACTTTCAGGTGGTTTAGATTCTACGCTTGCAATGCTTGTTGCTGTGGAAAGCTTTAAAAAATTGAATTTACCCTTATCGGGCATTTATACTATTACAATGCCTGGATTTGGGACAACAACACGAACAAAATCTAATGCCGAGCTTCTTGCTCAGCAATTGGGAACAACTCTAAAGGTAATTGATATTAAAAATAGTACGCGCGCCCATTTCCAAGATATTGAGCATAATGAAGCAAATACTGATATTGTTTTTGAAAATGCTCAAGCTCGGCGTCGCACTCATATTCTTATGGATTATGCCAATAAAATAAATGGTATTGTTATTGGCACAGGTGATTTATCCGAGATTGCATTGGGATGGAACACATATAATGCTGACCAAATGTCTATGTATAATGTCAATGCAAGCGTTCCAAAAACGTTAGTTCGATTTCTTATTGAATGGTATAAGAATACGAAAGCTTCGTATGAAGTTAAAGATATTTTGGACGATATTTTGAAAACACCAATATCTCCTGAGCTTCAACCTGCTTTAAATGAATTATATAATGATCAAGAAACAGAGAAGATATTAGGACCCTATCAATTGCATGATTTCATTTTGTATTATGGGATTCGTTTTGCATTATCACCAAGAAAAGTATTTCTGCTTGCAAATTTTGCGTTTGAGGGTATTTATTCTCAGGAAGAAATTATAAAAACAATGGAGATATTTTATAAACGCTTTTTTGCAAGTCAATTTAAACGCTCTTGTTTTCCTGATGGTGTGAAAATCGGAACAGTTGCTCTTTCACCTCGTGGCGATTGGAGGATGCCAAGTGATGCAAATGCTGATATTTGGTTAAAGGAAATTGTAGAAATAAAAAATAGTTTATAATTTTTATGTCAATTTATTCCGAAGAATATCCTATTAAAATACTCATTGCTGATGATCATGCAATCCTACGCACAGGATTAAGGAAAGTTCTATCTGCAACCAACAATATAGATGTTATTGCTGAGGCTGAAGATGGGATACAGACTGTAAAATTAGCAGAACATTATCAACCCACAGTCGTTTTATTGGATATTTTAATGCCTAAATTGACAGGAATTGAAGCAGTACCTAAAATAAGACAAGTTTGCCCATATACTTTTATTATTATGTTCACAGCTTTTGAAGATATTGATCATATTGAAAGAGCATTAAAAGCAGGAGCGGATGGATATATTTCAAAAGGAGTATCGCCGCAATATCTTATTGAGGCATTAAATAATGTTGTAATGGGACAAAAAGTCTATAGCAAATCCATTATCAATTTAATTCGCGATGGGATTATTACAAATTATTCACAAACAGAAGAAAATGTAGATATTACTCCAAAAGAAAAGGAAGTTCTTCAATATTTAGCACAAGGATTTACATCTAAAGAAATAGCTATTAAATTAGATATAAGTACTAGAACTGTAGAAACCCACAGACATAATCTTATGAAAAAATTAGAACTTACAAATACAGCTCAACTAGTAAGATATGCAATTTTACATAATGACAATTCATAACATTTTTTTATTATTATTAATTAATTAGATATTTTGCATTTGCATAATTAAAATGCCTCATTTAATGAGTATTTACCTGATTGCAAAATTTTTTTATCTTATTAACTTCTTTATATAAAATATAAAATAATAATTATGAAAAGTCGAACACAAAAAATATATGAATCAATACCTAATGAATTTCCCCAAAATTCTAAAAAAGAGTTTTTGCCTGTGCTTCCATTAAATAATTTAGTTGCTTATCCTAGTACTTCAATACCTGTTGTAGTGGGTAGGAATTTTTCTGTTAAGGCAGTAAATAAGTCTATGTACGAAGGGAAAAATGTGCTGCTTGTTCCCCAAAAAACAGAAACCGACGATTTCGAACCAATGGTTTCAGATTTGTATGAGTATGGCACTCTTGGGAAGATTCGTGGGATATTGCGTTTGCCAGGAAATATGATGAAAGTACGGGTTGATTGCTTCGAAATTGTTAAAATAAATAAATTGATCCAAGGTGAAAACATTATTGAGGGTAGTTATACAATATTAAAAATAAATAGAGATATTGATAATAATGTTAAATTTAACGCGCTTCATGATAGAACAATTGAAGTTTTTCGAAAATATTTATCTACTGTCGAAGGAATCACAGATGAACTCTTCTATGAATTCATAAATAATGATGATTTGCTCGCACAAGCTTATATCATTGCTTCAAATATAGAGACAACACAAGATGAGAAACTTGAACTTTTGACAATTCAAAATCTTTATGATTTATATTTTAAATTATATGAAATATTATATAATTTAAATCAAGTATTTTATTATAAAAATGAGCTTAATGAGAAATTAGATACAAAAATGCAAGAATATCACCGCAAGATGATGATACGCGAACAAATCCAATTTCTCCGCGATGAACTTGGCGATGAGAGCCTAGATATTGCAGCAACTCCTGAAATTATGGAATTAAAAAAGAAAATTGAAAATAAAAATTTTACTGAAATTGCAAGAGCAAAAGCAAATGAAACTCTCCAAAAATTAAGTCGCTATTCATCTTATAATCCCGATTATTCCGTTGAACGAGATTATTTAGAATTGTTGTTAGATTTGCCTTGGACGGAAAAAACAGAAGATAATCTGAATATTGATGAGGTTGGTCGCATTCTTGACGAAGATCATTATGACCTTGAAAAGCCAAAAGAACGCATCCTTGATTTTATAGCAATTCTAAACCTTGCGGAGAAAACAAAGCGTCAAATCCTATGTTTTGTCGGACCGCCGGGTACAGGTAAAACTTCACTTGGGAAGTCAATTGCCCGCGCTATGGGCCGTAAATTCATTCGCTTATCTCTTGGTGGTATTCGCGATGAAGCTGAGATCCGTGGTCATCGCAGAACATACATTGGAGCCTTGCCTGGTAAAATTATATCAGCAATGAAACGAGCAGGAACAATCAATCCTGTTATTATGCTTGATGAAATTGATAAACTTTCTACATCTTTTCAAGGCGATCCAGCATCGGCACTGCTCGAAGTGCTAGATCCAGAGCAGAATTCGACATTTACAGATCATTATCTCGAAATTGAATATGATTTGTCAAACGTATTGTTTATTACTACGGCAAATGTGATGTATGATATTCCACAACCATTGCTTGATAGAATGGAAGTAATTGAAATATCGAGTTATCTGGATTTTCAGAAATTGGAAATTGCAAAAAGACATATTATCCCTCGATTGCTTGAGGAATTGAATATCAAACGCGACAAAATTAAATTTACTGATGAAGCAATATTAAAAATTATCAATGGATATACTCGCGAGGCAGGTGTGCGTGAACTCGAACGGCAAATTTCTACTGTATTGCGTAAATATGTCAGGCGTATGCTCTCGGAATTTAATGCTATGAAATTGCAAAATTCACCCAAAAAACCTACAAAATTTGCCGATATGATAAAGCGAAAGAAATTAACAATAGATGTAGATGATGTATATACATTTTTGAAAGGAGAGAAGTATCATAAGCTTTCCGATAATATGAAATCCCAGATTGGTGTAGCAAATGGACTTGCCTGGACAAGCGTTGGGGGAGAGATACTTCCTATTGAAGTATCAATTATGCAAGGTAATGAAAAACTTCTGCTAACAGGTAAATTGGGTGATGTGATGAAAGAAAGCGCGATGGCTGCGTTATCTTTTATTCGCTCGAATGCTGATAATTTCAATATAAAAAGTGAATTTTTCCGCGATAAAGAAATTCATTTGCATATTCCCGAGGGTGCTGTGCCTAAGGATGGTCCATCTGCCGGGATTACTATGGGAATTGCAATGTTATCTGCAATCACTCGCACACCCGTCAGAGGAGATTTGGCTATGACGGGCGAGATTACTTTGCGTGGCAATATTTTGCCTATAGGTGGCTTACGTGAGAAACTTCTTGCTGCAAAACGCTACGGTGTCCGAACAGTCCTTATTCCAAAAGAAAATGAAAAAGATTTGGATGAGATATCTGATTTTATCAAAGATGGTCTCGAAATTATATTGATTGAAAATATAATGGATGCCATCCCTCTAGCCTTGGAAAAACAGAGGGAAGTGGTGGTAATGGGAAAATGAGTGGTTTATTCATCCCTCTTGAAAAGATATGCCCAATCAACAGTGCCT
>DAOTPH010000142.1:0-4896 GCA_035451765.1 Bacteroidota bacterium
AAATTATTAATATTTCTAATCCCGAAGGTATGCCAAGAATCTATACTGTGGTAGGATATATATGCGAAACTGATACATTTGCTTGGAACAGAAAAATTAGTGAAATTCATTCAGGAGATATTCTTGCATTCAGGAATGCAGGTGCTTATGGATTTACGATGTCATCAAATTATAACTCCCGCCTACGTCCTGCCGAAGTTCTAATATATGAGGGAAAAGATTATCTTATAAGAGGCCATGAGACATTTGAGGATTTATTGCGCAATCAAATTGAAATAGAATTATAAAAAAGAGGCACAAATTATGTGCCTCTAATGATGTTTATGTTAATATTATAAGGAAGCTCTTACATCATTGCACTTGGTGGTGCCGGTTCGTCGGGTTTCCCAGCATTTCTCAATGGAATCATTATTAAAATTAGCGCAATAGCCAATAGCACAACTAAGCTAATTGTAAATGGTGAAGTGGGCCATACTTCAGGAGGAAATACATTAAACACGCGCAGAGCTGCAAAAATTAGTCCCATCAATGCCTCCCCAGCTATTAAGCCGGAGGCTAATAGTATTCCTGTATTATCAACACGTGCCACCTGTGCTGGATTATATTTATAACTTTTATTATATAAATTAACAATTCCTTTGATTAAGCCACCAACAAAAATTGCAAAAGTTGTTTCCAACGGGAGATACATACCCACAGATACCAGCATTGGGCTTTTTACTTGCATAAGTACAAAGCCAAGTCCCATAAGCATACCAACAATAATCAGTGGCCACGCCATTTGTCCCTCGACAATACCTCGCGATAAGATTGCCATTAAACTTGCTTGAGGAGCCGAGAGGTTTTTACTACCAAATCCACCTTCATAACCCTCACGAATACCTTGAGCAATATCTCCTTCATTTAAAAACGAAAGGACAAAGAACATTACCAATCCCGCAAGCACAACTCCAATTATATCGCCTACCTGCATTTTCCAAGGAGTACCTCCCAGAATATGTCCTGCTTTCAAATCTTGCAACATTTCACCTGCTACCGCTGCCGATACGCAAACAATTGCAGCAACTCCAAGCACTGCTGCAACGCCACCTGTATTTGATTTAACCCCTAATAGTACTAATATTAATGCTGTGACTACCAATGCTGTCAAAGTTAATCCTGAAATTGGGTTATTTGATGAACCAATAATTCCAACTAAATATCCTGACACAGCAGCAAAGAAGAATGCAAAGATAATCATTACTGTTGCAGAAACTATTGCAATTAAAAAGCTAGTTTTGAAAATAAGGAAAGTAATTAAAAATGTTGCAATTCCGACAATGATAATACCTGTTAAAATCCAAAAGAATGGTAAATCTTTTTCTGTACGGTCTTGGGCAACAATTTCACCACTTGCTGCTTTGCGGACATCACGAATCGAACGGCCAATACCTGCAATTAAGCTTTTTCTCATAGTGTATAAAGTATAGAACGCTCCCACAAGCATTCCACCAATTGCAATTGGTCTGATGATGTATCGCCATATTTCATAGATTTGGAAAGTAGGATCGCTTACTTTTGCAATTGCTGCATTATAAGTAAGCCCCTTTGTAGTGACAAGGAATTGAGCCCAGGATGAAAGATCGAGTGACGGTGATATGAAATAATATATAATTGGTGTTAGCAATCCCCAAGCAATCAATCCACCACTGAAGTTAAGCGATGCAAGTTTAGGACCTATAATATAACCAACACCAATATATGCGGGACTTACACCAGGAGAGCTAAGTAGCATTCCACCTTGTCCATTAATTGGTGTTCCAGAGATTAATTGTTTCGGGAAATTAACAAATTTTTCCCATAATGTTGGAAATACCTTGAATTCAGCAAGGAATTTGACAAGTCCGCCAAAACCCATAGCTCCAAATAAAAACTTTGAGCCATTTCCGCCTGTTCTTCCACTTTTATGAATTTCTGAAGCAGCAATGGATTCAGGGAAAGGCAATTCCGCGTCCTCTACCATCACGCGACGCAATAATGCAACGAACATAATACCTAAAATTCCACCAAAAATTAGAATTAAAGATGCTGTAATGTAATTACTTGTTGTAAAAAATGGTCGCCATATTCCAGCTATATAAAATGCAGGTATAGTAAAAATTGACCCCGCAGCAATTGATTCACCAATTGAACCAACGGTACGAGTAAAGTTCTCTTCAAGGACAGAACCTTTAACAGATCTTAAGATTGCCATTCCAATAACAGCAGCGGGATAAGTTGCTGCAATTGTCATTCCTGCTTTGAGCCCCAGATATGCATTTGCTGCACCTAATACTATTGCAAGTACCAAACCGATTAGCAATGCCCGAATTGTGAATTCGGGCATTGTGGAATCAGGGCTCACAAATGGTACAAATTTTTTCTCAGCCATTAATTTTCTCCAATCTTTTAATTATTATGAATTTCTTAAATTGAATTTTGCAAATTAAACAATTAGAACATAATAAGAATAAAAATTTTTTTAATAAATTTTAAAAAAAGTGTAACTTTTCAGATTTTCGATTGTCTTATAGTAGTAAAATTTGTAATTAAAATATGGAGGAGTTAATTATGAAAATTCGATTGCACTTTCTAATAATTTGTACATTATTAGTATTAGGAAAATCTCTTGCATTTGCAGGCGATTATTTACAAATTCAAGACCCACAAAACACATGGAATTATAGCCAAGGTACTATTGACACAGCCCAGCTGACTGTGAAACCTCAAGGTACATACTTTGAATATGGATTGTATCTAGTGTTTTCAGGGCAGGATGTAAAGGACACAGTTTCGCAATATGAAATTCAGATGTTTTTCTCACTCGATGCAAAATCTTCATTAATTGATGCGAAACTCTGGGTGGGCGATACAATTGTCAATGCAAAATTGATTGATAGGTGGTCAGCTTGGAAAATTTATGAAGGCATTGTGAGTAGGAGACGTGACCCAATGGTAATTTATAAAAATTCTTCTACTGCTTATGAAATGCGTGTATATCCACTTAAAAAGACCATGCCACGCAAAATAAAAATTACCTGGTTGCAACCCGCTGATTTCACCAATGCTTATGGGAGAGTTGCATTGCCAATAAATTTGATGAAGCTTTCCAAAAAGATTCCCAATCTTGAAATTTATCTTTCTAAAGATCCAGATTGGAACAACCCGACTATCGAAGGATTAAAAGATGCGCAATTTACAGATATAGATCATCCTACCTTTGGGAATGTATTGTTTTACACAATACAATCCTCGGATGTAAAGAACGCATCAAATTTGGTATTTGATTCACCTATGCAAAATGGTATTTATTACAAAATTTTCCCCACATCTTACAACGAGGGCTATTATCAATTTGCTTATGACCCACGGACATTTATTACTAAAGAAAAGAAATTGCTGGTGCTGATTGATTACAACAAATTAAACACAACTATATCGCTTAATGATCTTTTAGCAGCAATTAAATCAGCAATGAAGACTACCTTGAAAGAGACCGATTCATTTAATATTATTGTGTCATCATTTGATTACACACCATGGCAAAAGGGATGGGTTTCGGGAAGCGATGCAAACATTGACGCAGCATTTTCCTCAGAAACTGTAAAGAACATCGCTCAATATAGCTTGTTGCCAAATTTGATAAACGCAGGTGTAACTTTTATTGGAAGCGATCCTAAAGCATCGATTGTTCTATTTTCAGCAAGTTGCAATGAACGAGATTATATGCAAGCAAATCAACTCTGTTCGGATTTGGATAGCCGTATGCAGAGAAAAATAAGTTTCTATATTGGTTATTATGCAAATAAAGATGTGCCAAGTGTCTCAGGACCCAATGGTGAAAAATATACGGGCAATGAATATTTCTTTACAATTCTTGCTAAACTTTCAAATGGAACATATACTAATATTTCAAAAGCTTCAAACAATATTTACGAACTTGCTAATACTGTGTTTAATCAATCAAATGGTATTTTCTTTGCATTTAAGATGTTTGTTTCTGCCACAAATGGTCTGACATATTCAGAATATACGCCTACAAATATCGACGATGCCACTTCACAAGGGAAATCAATAGTACAATTTGGGAAATATTATGGTGATATGCCATTGACAATAAATATGTCAGGCATTTTTGAGGGTGATCTTTTTAATAAAGTTGTTTCGATTGATAAAACCGATATTAATGCTGCAGGAACTCAAAAAATATGGACACTAAATTATATTATATCTCTCGAAAGCAAAGGCGAAATCAATGAGATTGTGAATGAAATTATCAAAACAAGTATGGATAATCGAATTCTCTCGAAATATACAGCATTTCTTGCCCTAGAGCCTTGGATGACAAAACAGGAGGAAAACGATTCCGTTTCTGCTAACAATAATAAAGGTAATAGTGGTGGTTCCTTAGTTGGAAATGATATTGCAAATTCCAACATTAAAATCCTCGCAAGTCCAAATCCATTCCAAACTAGTACAACTATTGCTATTGAAATGCCTAATACTATAGGTATTAGCCAAACTCTGATTCAAATTATTGATATTATGGGAAATTGTGTGAAAACATTCGATTTGTCTCAGGTAACTCTTACTGGTGGTCGAATTGAACTCAAGTGGAACGGATTCGATAATAGTGGCAATCAATTATCTAGCGGGACATATTTATTAGTAGTTCGATCGCCCTTTGGTGTGCAAACAGTTAAATTAATTTTGTCAAGATGAAAAATGCAAATAGGGGATGTCAATGGCATCCCCTATATTTTTAAATGGAGTTGAATATGAAAAAAATTATTTTTATTATTATATTATTGGCAAATTTGATGTTTGCCTATGCTCAAGAAAGCAATGGATGGCTGGTTTATAAAAAATCAACAAATA
>DAOTPH010000143.1:0-4884 GCA_035451765.1 Bacteroidota bacterium
TAAATTTTAAAATTAATAATAATAAGAAAATTTTTAATTTATATAATTATTAGTTTATTAATAGAGAATGTAATAATTTTCTATATTAGATAATCTATAATGAATTAAAAAAGGCTCAAAATTATGAGCCTTTATATAATTTTCTTACTCTTTGGAGCAAGATATCAGAATTATAATTGCATTTATTTTACTACATTAATTCTAACTGTTTCTGTGCTATTGCCTATTTGCGCTATAACAAAATATGCACCTGGTGTCATTTTAGATGTTGAAAAGTTAAGTTTATATTCACCATAAGAATATATACCATCTTTAATATCAGCAATCTTTCTGCCTGCAAGATCCATCAAATATATCTTCACATTTTGTGGAACAGGAGATGCAATTGCAAAATTGATATTTGCACCATCAGAAATTACATTTGGAGTGACATTGAAGTAGCTAAGAATATCACGTGAAATTCCCTGCGGTACAGTTCCGCGACCACGTAAACTTACTAAAGTAGTATCGCTGGTTGGATCATTAGAGACAATTTGTAATCTTGGTGATAAATAAAGCTTTAAATCTTTTGGTGCAAATTTAATAATAACATCGCTTGAACCGCCAGGGGCAATTGGGGTTGATGGTGATTGAACAATAGAAAATGAATTATCGGCATTATTTGTAATACTCGTCGATGTTATATTGAGATCAGCTGTTCCATTATTCTGAATTGTTAAAGTCTTTTCTCCAGAAGAATCAGTTGCAACATCGCCAAAATCGAGAGTAGTTGCCGATACAGCGATTTTTGGACTCTTGGTTTGAATACCAAGCAACCAATTCAAAGCATTCTTCATTAAATTATTCTTTTGCGTTTCATTAGTAATTTTTGCAACATTAAAGCTAAAAATAACAATACGTTTTCCCATCCCAAGTTCTGTTCGGGTGCCAAGTATGGTATCTCGTCGTGAAGCTATAGTGATAACAGGAAATGTAATCTCCTGGTTTATTATACTTGTTTTCATTGGTAAATATGTCACAAGTTGAGCAGGTGATGAAAAACCGTCACTGATTGGATCGCCTGTGACTCCTGTAAGATTTATTGTTCCAGTATTATAACCTGAATATTCAGGACCAATATATTTAATACCTAACTGATTTTCAAATGTTGGCATAATTGTATGCATTGAATTATATACCATAGGACCTGTAAAAAGTATGTTTGTTTTATTATTGATTAGTTGTTGAATAATATTTGTTTGATCTGAGCTGAAAGCACCATCTTCACCTAGGCACCAATAAACTAATTTTAATTGATTGAAATTTGAGCTTAGCTGCAGATAATCATTAACAGGTATTGGTACTATGTTTTTAAATTCTTCTATAGATTTAATTGTACTTATAATACCATAGTCGCTAGATGCTGAATTAACTTGCAAATACTCAGCATCTGAAGTATATCCTGTGATAGTAAGAGGGAATGAAGAACCATCTTCCTCCACAATTTCGATCCCTGCTGTTCCTGCTCCTATCGAATTAAGTTTGTATAAAACATCTATCTTTCTTGTTGCTCCAGGTTGGATAGTAAATGAAGTTTCACTGGGTAATAATTCTAAGTCCCAAGATAAATTTGAATTATCGACTTCTACCTGATATTCAACAGGTTTTGTTGATGTATTTTTTACTGTGATAGAATATGTATTTGTGCTTCCTGTAGGTAAAGCAAATAATCTATTACCTGTTGTTGTTATTTTTGTTTTTGGAGTAAATTTCACCCCTTCAATTGCATTTAAAATTTCTCTCTTTGATTGTGTAAAATATTGCACTACCCCAACTAGACTTATGTTCTTGATATTCCAATTAGATTGTTTAGGAATGGAGAAATAATATGAAACTTTACTGCCAGCTGTGACAGGTAATGGAATAGAATTTGGTTGCCCCCATGCACCACCCATTAATGCACGAACAACTTTCATATGATAGTAATCATTAATAGGGTCGCCCTTTTGATAAAATGGGCTGCTAGGACTCCCATTATAATAATTACGTTGTTCATATCCAGTTCCCGTTGCCGGGATATTATCTTCAATAACATAGACATTGAAACGGATTTCTTCGTTTATGTTTTGATCAAAAGTGCCTGTAATTGTTGCCTCGATTTTTTGAGTTTCTTCATTATAAGACCAATCAAGTTTTAAATCGACAGGGGCGGGTTGCTGTAATGCAATATTAATACATTGTTCCCAGTTATTTGTACCAAGAAAAAATATATATCCGGAACCAGTCGAAAAAGCAAGACGGTTTACTAAACCTGTTGGAACTCCTGAAAGTCCTAAAGTACCTGCAATTGTGTTTACCTCTGGTATTTCCATAGAATCGGCACTACTTGCGCTACTCAAATGGAATCTAACACCAATGACCTTCCCGGAATTTGCTGCAACTATCTGGTCCATTTTATAGGAACCTTCAGGGCAATAACCACACCATGTCCCTGTGAATTGCTCAAGAAGCACAACTTTGTTTGCTGCGAAACTAATGCTTGTAATCAATAAAAATATTACAAGCGCTGTTAAATATTTACTAAATTTGTTCATAAAAACTCCATAAAATATAATTAGTTTATTAGTATATATAATTTACAATTTTAACATCCATAATATTACAAATATAAGGAATATTTTATTATATAATTTATTTTTTAATACGAATAAGTTATGAAAATTGTGTGAAGATAAAAAATAAATAACTAAATAATTTAATACTAAAAAAATTAATAAATTAGTTAATTTGCAAATTCGTATAGAAGTAAACAATAAAATTATCATAAAAAAATTAAGCTTGAATTTTGATGAGCACACTACATAAATTAATTTTTGGTAATAGTATGGATATGAGCGAAATAAGGGATGAAAGTGTTCAATTAATTGTAACCTCACCTCCATATTTTAATGCACCCTTTGATTATGAGGGATTGTTTGGAAGCTATGAAGAGTATTTAGATATGTTAGAATGTGTAGCCAAAGAATCTTATCGTGTTTTAAGCGAAGGCCGAATATTTGCTTTAAATATAGATGATATTTTAGTTGATGGTAAAAGATATTCTATTGTTGCAGACGCAACAAGAATATTCCAAAATGTTGGTTTTAATTATAGAGATAGAATCATCTGGAAAAAACCTGATGGATATTTAAGAATAAGCCGTAGGAGCGGTGTTTTATTGCAAAATCCTTATCCAATGTATTTTTATCCCGATAATCTCTTAGAAAACATTATTATATTTCAAAAAGGCAAATTTGATTATAAATCTATTTCTAAAGAAATTAGAGAACAATCTAAAATCGATATTAATGAATTTCAAAAAAATAATTGGTACAAAACTATTTGGGAAATGACAAATGTCCTTCCAAATTCAATACTAGAAAAAAATATAGCAGCTTTTCCTGAGGAATTACCGTATCGTCTTATAAAATTATATTCTTATGTCGGTGAAACAGTACTTGACCCATTTTTAGGTAGCGGCACCACTATGAAAGTTGCTCGCCAATTAAAAAGAAATTCCATTGGTATTGAAATAATTCGGGATTTAGAAAAAATCATTAGAAAAAAAATCGGTTTTGACGCTGATATGAATATTTTCAATCAGGATGATAAACTTGAAATAATCATTAGAAATATAGACAATTACAAATCTTTCACAATAGAATTTTCTGATAAAGAAAAATAATTTCCAACCAAATAAAATGAATATTACTGCGAAAATCCAAGGAATTGAGTATAAGGTATTTTGTGCTAATGAATTAACAGAATTGAGCTTTAATGATTTAGATATTAATTCTGCTCCTCCCTACTTCTTATTGAATGACAAAATATTTAATTATGGTATTTCAAAATGGGTTTCTCCAAAAAGAACACGCTCTTATCCCTACGAAAGAATTTATAATACTCTGACTATGCCAAAAAAAATAACAATAATACCTATAATTAAAGATGAAGGTGCAGATGGTGATAGAGATTATATTCAATGGGATACTGTTTCATTAATGAGCCTTTTGGATGTCTATATTATTTTTGCTTATTATAATGATGCTTTAATTAATCCACGCAAACCGAATAAAATAACAAATCAAAAATTCGATAATGATTATATTAAAAATAAAATAATTGAAATAAGCAATTATCATAGTTCTGCCCTACACTGGAATTTAAAAGAAACGAGAGATACTTTGCCATTGCTTATTGAATTTGTCCAAGAATATTATACACGCTTGTCAAAAAAATTTAATATTGAGTTTCATAATTCTAAAGGTATTGAAATTTTTAGACAGCAATTTCAAAATGATGTTTCTGATTTTATGAATTTATCAAGGAAAAAAGCAATGGAAGCTCAGGCAAGAGAACAACTTACAGTTCAACCAAAAGAATTTTTATCTACAAAAACTAAAGCCTCCCTTACAATTGAAAATTACCTCGGAGGTAGATATTATTTAACTGCTGATGAAATATCAATCGAAAAAAATATTTTAAATTTTATTGAATGTAAACATTCGAGAAAGTCTAAATTACCAAGCAAAGGAGATATTAAAGATGGATTGTTAAAAATGATTTTATTTTCTAATTTGACTGAAATCAAAATAAATGATAACTATTTTATATCAAAACCGATATTGAAATTAACATCAAACAAAATTTCCGGAAAAATTTCATCGCAAAATTCTAATTTAAAGATTGAAAATTTTAAATCATATGCAGGATTAAATCAGCAACAAAATGACCTCGTAAATAAAATGTTTCAAGAAGCTCGAGAGAATAATTTTGAGATAATAATCCAAGGCGTTTAATAACACATTTAAATTATTTTTACGAATTATTAGATAATAATTTTTTTATTATCCTCTTGGTCTTACT
>DAOTPH010000144.1:0-4870 GCA_035451765.1 Bacteroidota bacterium
AAACCTCCACTATATCGCCTACTCGATATGATTCAGGATTAATCAATTCTGCACGAGGAATATAACCATAAGATTTAAAACCAATATCAACAGCTATTTCATCCTTTGTAAAATCTACAATTCTTCCCTTTATAAGCTGATCTTCCTTTATATTTGAAACAGAATCCTCAAATAATGTCTGGAATTGACTATCATCCATTTCCAAATTATCAAACCCATCATTTAAAAGCTCATTTAATGGTTTCATTGGTATAGATTGTTCTTTAATTATCGGAGATTCAATAGAATTTACTATCTGATTTATCTCTGGATTTAATTGAGTTGATTCTTCATTTTGATTTAATATGTCTTCTGACATTAAATCTACTCCTTTTTTTTGTTTAAGTTAAACATTAGTTAATTATTATATAAAGTTTACAAAATTATGAAAAATATATATAATATAAGACGATTAAAGAATAATTAATTATTAAATTTTTTATTCTTAATTTAGTATTTTTTTATACTCTATGGCAAAAGAAGGCTCACAAGAATTAGTTGTAAATGCTGTTGAAAATATCATAAAGCAAACACGTGGCAAATTATCCCCTGAAGACGCTGTGGCTGCAACAGGTTTTTCAATTGATGCAATAAACTCTGCACTGCAAAGATTGCTCGAGATTTACCGTGCTAAAGTTTCAATGAACCCAAATACAGGTTCCTTAATTTTTGAATTTCGTTATCCATTGCAAAAAATAAATCGAAAAACCTTTAAAGAAGTGATTTTTAATTTCTTTCGTTCATTGTGGAAAATTTTTACTGTAATTTATAAGGCAGCTACGGGGGTCATTCTCATATTTTATACAGTTGTTTTTATCTTACTCATTATAGCAGGATTATTCCTTTCCGCAAGCTCAGATAGAGATGATAGGAGGGGTGGAAATCAAGTTAGCTTTGCTCTGGTGGGATTGATTAGGGGTATTTTCCAAGCACTAAACTTAATTGCAATAACAAGTTCTGTGCGTGAGTATACCGATGAATCAGGATTAGTTTATAAAACTTATGAAAAGGATAAAAATAAAGGTTCAAATTTCATTCAATCTGTTTTCAGCTTTGTCTTTGGTCCTGAACATCCAAAAGTGGATCCCAATGAAAATGCAAAAGAAGTCATTTCATATATAAGAAAAAAATCAAATGGAAAACTAACTGCTGCGGATATAGTTTTGCTTTCAGGTGTTCCATACAATATTGCTGAAGAAAAACTTGCCGAATATGCTGCTAAATTCAAAGGTGAGTTGTCAATCTCAGAAGATGGGACCATTGTGGCTGATTTTTCTAATTTATTAAATATTCAAGCAAAAGATTTGGAAGGTGGGAAAATTGTATATTATTATAATGAAATCGATCCTCCCGCGGAACATACGGGAAATACAACTGGTAGAAATCTAATTATAATTGCTATGAATGCATTCAATCTCTTTGTATCATATTCAATTGTAAATTCGGCACAACAACCAGCTCCACCTAATGGGATGTCACCTTTCCTTAATATTCTTCTGGGTTATTTCCCATTCGTTTTTTCTATTACATTTTATCTTATTCCAATACTGCGCATACCTTGGACTATTGCATATTCAAATAAACGTAAAAAAATTATCTTACGTAAAAAACTCTTCCAGGCAATTTTTACATTACCTGGCACAAAGCTTACATTTGAGCAAATTGCAAATGCAATTAATCTTCCTAAAGAATTAACAGACAAAGCCAAGCACGCGCTCGAAAAGCTTGTGCTTGACCTGAGAGGTGAAATTGAAATCGGAGAAGATGGCTCCCCAATTTACAATTTTGAAAAAGTTAAAACAAAATTAAGCATTTCTCAAATTCGATAACAACTTATAAACCAATTTCTACTCCAAGAAACCCATTACGTTCTGCACCTGGAAAGAATTCTTTGCCTTGTCCCCCACCAGCATATAATTTATTGAATAAATTATTTATTTTACCTTGTAATGTTAATGATCTTATTCCAAATATATCATTAAATGTATAAGAGACATCAAGATTTGCAATAAAATAAGGATCCAGAACATTATCAGCATAATATCCATTCCCAAGAGAAGCTTTCAGTAATTGATTCTGTGTTAATAAATCGCCAAAATTATCGGTTCGAGATTCACCAACATAATTTGAACTAAATGAGAAATAGAAATTCTTAATTGAGTATGTTAATGTAAAATTTGCTAATACATCGGGAAATCCTGCAATTGGATTATCCTTGAGTGAGATATAATTTTCATTATCAATATAATAATTATAATCAAGAATTCTATTGCGGCTAAATGTTGCATTTGCATTTAAATCAATATTACCATAGTTTGATTTTATTAAATTTGCATTCAAAGCTAATTCTAAACCAATATGCTGCGTTTTAGGGGCATTACCCATTACTGGAACTCCAAACACATCCAACTGCCCACTATTTACTAATTCATCTTTATATTGCATCAAATATGCATTTGCATTAAAATTAAATAAATCCGTTTTCCAATTATATCCTAATTCTAAATCAAACATTGATTCTGGTTTAGTTAATGGATTATTGAAATTATATAAAGGATCTCCGTTCTCATCTAGACGCATTTCAAAATTAGGCTTTGTACCCATAAAAGATTCTGATGCATTATAAAGAGCACTCATATTTGGTTCTCGCCTTGTATAAGTCATTAAAATATAAGCATTCATTGAATTATTAATAAGATAATTTATACCTAGTTTGGGGTTAAAGAATAAATATTCAATATTAAATATCTTTCCCCCATTTCCTGCAATTGTTCCGTCGATTGTTTTATATTGTGTATAAAAATTTCCAAGCTTCTCATTATCTATTCCATAGGAGTTATAAATTAACTGTCCTTCAAGATTTAGCGACAACTTATCAGTAAAATTATAATTCTCACGTGCAAATATTGAGAATATGTTCCTTATACCATCATATTGATAAAATTTAAAATCTGGGTCATAATTTGCAGGTAAGTTATCGGCATATTTAATTTTACCCCAATGGTCAGAGCGATGAATTCGCAATTCAAAACCTGTCAGTAATTCACCATTTTTATGTTTCCATAATAATCGGGGTATCCAACCACCTTGCTTATTACTCACATTTGCTCTTATAATTGGATTTTGTGGATCCTGTGCATTAGGATAACCATTCTCAGCTGTTAATTGAAACATCGACGCATTAGTCCAACCTGTGGCATCATAATCGAAATAGCCATCACCCGAATAAAAGAAAAGAGATGATAATAATTCTAAGCTATCACTAATTTTTACATCATTTAATAATTCATAATGAGGTTGTGAAAATTCTTCAACCTCTTGCGCCCGCCTCGGTTGAAAATACGCAACATTTTTCCCTGTTGAATCATATTCCCAATAATTATAATTCACAAGCCTTTTCTCTTTATCAGTGATATATTGCTTTGGAATTCCTGTATAGGAAAGTGCATCAGAAACAGGTCCTCCAAAAACATTAATTTGCGTGGTAACACTTTTATCAAATCTTGCAGCACTTAAAAAATAGCTGTTCATTTTTACCCATGATCTATCGCGATAACCATCTGAATTAATCCGGGATAATCTTGCATAAAATGCATATTTGTCAACATATCCACTTGATACCTCAATAGAGAATTTGCTGACATTTTGATTTAGACTATTGCTTTTACCACCAAATTCTTGAAATCCCCCACCTGTATAAAGTTTAATGCCACGTTGATTTACAAAATTTGTTGTTGATAAATTGATTGTGCCACCAATTGCAGGAGGCCCGTAGCTGGTTAATCCACCACCACGCTGGACCTCGATTAATCCAAGATTTGACGTCAGATCTGGGAAATCAATCCAATAAACATCGTGATCTTCAGGATCATTTTGCGGAATTCCATTAATTAAAACAGAAACACGCCGTTGGTCAAATCCTCTCAATGATAAGATAGAATACCCAATTGAATTGCCATTTTGCGAGTAAGAATAAATCGAAGGTAGTGTAGATAATAATGCTGGTATATCTTGATAGATGTAAGATTTTGAAATCTCGCTATGCGTTATAACAGAGAATGGCACAGGAGATTTGCTTTCGATTGCGCGATTTGTCGATACAGTTATGCTCGGCAAATAATAGATTTTCGTTACTTCTGTGGTATCATTTTCTTGAGAAAATAATGAAAATGAGTATAAAATTATCCCACAGAAAAATAAAGTCGTTTTTTTAAACATTTTTTAACCTTTTAAATTGTGAAACTTTATTTTTCCGCGAGGTTTTGAGTGGCTTTTTTGAGAAGGTTCATCCTCTCCCGCTTCCCTACGCCAGTATTGTCTGGATCAGGTTCGATGGGTCACTCTCAGCCATTTTTAGATGGCGCCCCCACGGGTTTTGTGGATAAACGATACTCAAGAAATAATATTTTTAAGATAAGTTAATTTTCATAAGAAGTTTTAAATGGGACTTTATTAGACTAATTATTTGTAATTTGAAAAAATAATATTTCTTCTTATGCTTGTCAATAATCTTATAAATCTTATAGCAAATATTCTAAAAATTTTATGGAATTCGCCTAAACCAACAGATAAATTACTTTCTGAGATTTTTCGCAATAAAAAAAATATTGGAAGTAAGGAACGCCGCTTCTCATCAGAATTAATATTTGCAATTTTACGAAATAAAATTTTATTAGATTATTTGATTAATCAATTGGAAAATGATAATTTAATTGATAAGGATAATAATATATATTTATCATATATTTATATTTTTCTTATAATAAAAACACTGGATTATGATATTTCCCCTGAATTTGACCCGCAAACATTAATTATCCGGATTAATCAG
>DAOTPH010000145.1:0-4819 GCA_035451765.1 Bacteroidota bacterium
TTCATAGATTGCACCCTGCTCATCAAAGTAATACTTAATAAATTCATCTGAAACAATTATCTCACAATTAGAGGGATTTCCCGTTGCTGAAATTCCAAAGGGTACACCCGCATTCCGCAAATTTTCAAAAGCTTTCAGTATTCGTTTATGAACACCCTTGCCCCGACGTTCATCAGTTTCTTTTTCAAATCCCTCAACTGATATAGCAGGAGTTATATTTCCAACTTCGGCTAATCGCTGTGCTGTCTTTTCATTAATAAATGTACTATTTGTATATACCATAAAGTATTGTTCGGGATGCCTTCGAGCCATTTCGATAAGATCAATATCATTGTCTTTCCACATAAATGGCTCCCCACCGGAAATTACCGTGAACCAGCTTCCCCACTGTTCATATTTTTCTCTTAGTATTCTATCAACAGTTTCTGCCGTTAAATGCGGTAATCCAACAGGGACACTTGTAGCATAGCAATCTTTGCATTGAAGATTGCAACGACCCTCAGGTGATAAAACTATAAATCCTGGTGGTCTAACCCCGTGCTTTTGATAAAAAGATTCTATCTTCTCACTATTGTTTGAATTGCTAACAAATTGTTTTATAAACAAATTTTTCATTATGTTTTTTACATCCGGCGAGCCATTTCTATATGCTTTTAATGCAGCAAGCACCACATTTGCCGCAATGCATGCTTTATCTTCCCTTACTCTTGTCGGTCCAATTTCAATTGGATCCCCGTTGTCAACTAACCTTTTCTTCGCAATTCTATCAATTAATGGTAATGCTGAATTTGACACTAAATTTGAACTTGCGAATGCGAAAGACTGTTTAAGAAAAAAATCTCCTAAATTAAGATTTGTTTTAGCCATATTTTCCTCCATCTATAAAAGTAAATTATATTTTCTTTTCTCCAAGATTAGAAATTTTATATCTATTTATATAATATTAATACTTTTAATAAAAGAACTAATTATTCAATTACTAACTGATTATACTTCAATACCTTTTAATATAATATGTAAGAGTTCATCAACCATAGATTCAAAATCGAGGAGATCGGCATTTATTATCATTGGGTATTCTAGCCCGTGGATCGCTGTTAGCAGTGCTAATGAGGTGAAGTAAACATTTTTATTTTGGAAAATAAATCTTTTTTCCCCTTCTTCCAAAATTTGTTCAATCATTGCAACATCTTTATTGAAATCGCTCTGCCTAACCTTCTTGATAAATGCGTCATAGACCAAATATTCTTCGTTTATTGCATTATAATAATTCGATAAATTTTTGACAAACATAAATCTGGTCATAATAAACGCTCGCAGTTTCTCTTGCGGAGTTTCAGCAGCATTGACATTTTTTTCCAGCTCATTACGAAGGATCGTCTCCTCTTTCTTTATGACTGCTTCTAAAAGATATACTTTACTTTTAAAATAATGATAAATTGTTCCTTTAGCAACGTGTGCCTTTTTTGCAATTTCATCTACGGATGTTTTGCTAAATCCATACTTTCCGAATAGTCCTTGAGCTGTCTCCAATATATTTATTTTTGTATAGTCCATTCTGTCCCTCTTTTTTGTAATAAACGACTATTTTAGTTTTTTAGTTCACTTTTTTCTCAAAATTACAAAATATTTTTTTAATAAATTATTTTTTGGAAATTTTTTTTATTTTTTGGAATTATTCCCAAATATTTTAACTTTGTATAAAATTGATTTGCAAATGGCATTTGATACATCTCCGAAGTTAAAAAGCGAGCTTGGACTTTTTACCACAATTGCAATAGTTATAGGTGCAGTCATAGGCTCAGGTATTTTCAAAAAGCCTTCTTTGATGGCAAGCCAAGTAGGTTCTGCTGAAATTTTAATATTGATATGGGTAGTTGCAGGTGTTATCACACTCTTTGGGGCTTTAACAAATGCAGAAGTTGCGGGATTGATATCAGAAACAGGTGGGCAATATGTATTTTTTGAAAAAATGTACGGTGAATTTATAGCATTCCTTTATGGTTGGGCAATATTTATTGTGATACAAACAGGTTCAATTGCTTCAATCTCTTATATTTTTTCTGAATATTTTCAATATTTCATAAAATTGCCCCGATTCCCTGGAATTGTTGAAAATTCTTTTATCATTCATATCCCATTTATTGGTAATATCTTGCCATTGGAGAATATTGGTATCAAATTTCTTACAATTTGCCTTGTATTTTTCTTGACTACTATTAATTACTTAGGTGTAAAATTTGGTGGTGGAATTGCAGCATTTTTCACATCTGCCAAGGTGTTGATTCTATTATTTTTTGTTATAGCTGCTTTTGCTTTTGCTGGTGGAAATGCCGGGAATTTTACTGGACATTTAAATAGCACATTTAATAATATTAATGCAAATCCATCAATCTTTTTTGGTTTTGTTGCAGCTTTATCAGGCGCATTCTGGGCTTATGATGGCTGGAATAATGTCACATATTTAGCCGGGGAGATTAAGAACCCGCAACGCAATATTCCGCTCGGATTGGTGATTGGCACTGTAATAGTCATTATTGTTTATGTACTTGTAAATTTAGCATATATTTATGTTTTGCCTTTGGATGAAATTGCAAAATCAGAGCTTGTTGCTTCTGATGCTGCTAAAAGAATTTTAGGAAATATTGGTGGAGGATTTGTGGCGGCCGCCGTATTGGTTTCGACATTTGGAACGGCGAATGGAACAATTATGGCAAGCGCTCGCGTTTATCACGCAATGGCAAACCGTGGAATGTTCTTTAAAGCAATCGGCAAAACAAGCCCGAAATTCTTTACTCCCGCAAATGCTTTATTTCTGCAGGCTATTTGGACGTCTTTACTAGTAATGAGTGGTACATTTGATATACTGACTGATATGCTCATTTTTGTTAGCTGGATATTTTATGGATTAGGAGCAGCTGGTGTGTTTGTCTTACGAAAAAAATTACCTAGTGCCACTCGTAAATATAAAGTGTGGGGTTACCCTGTAATTCCAATTATTTTTGTTTTATTTGCATTTTTTTTTGTAATTTTAACTTTGTATAATGATATAAATGGATATTTATGTGGAAGGTATAGAATCATAAACTCTGCATTCGGTTTATTGCTTACTTTCTGCGGAATACCATTTTATTTAATATTTAAAAAAATATATAGACCAAAGGAGGTGCCCAATGAGTGCTAAAATTTATGTTATCCATCCAAAAACCCCTGAGATTAGAAAAATCCAAAATGTAGCCTCTGCATTGAATGACGGCGCCGTTATTATTTACCCAACTGATACAGGCTACACTCTCGGGTGCAATCTCTCAAATAAAGAAGGGATTGCCCGCATTCGGCAACTAAGGAATATACCTGAAGGAAAGGCTCTCACTTTCCTCTGCGACTCGCTCACACGCCTATCGGACTTCGCACGTGTCAGCAATAAAGCGTACAAAACAATGAGGCGATTAGTACCAGGTCCTTATACGTTTATTCTTCCAGCTTCGAAATTAGTCCCTTATTATGCACAAGATACAAAGCGGAAAACTGCGGGTATTCGCATACCTGATAATATCTTATCGCTATTCTTGTTAAAAGATTTAGGGCATCCTATTATTTCAATTTCTGCGAAAATCAGCGATAATCCCGATGCAACGTATGATGAAATACTGGAATATTATATTAAACAGGTTGATGTCGCTGTAAAGGTCGAAGAACCGACTTTTGTCGGTCCCTCAACAGTTATTGATATGACAACAGATGATTTCAAAATTTTACGAGAAGGTGCAGGACTGGACAAATTAAAAGAATTCGTCTTTTTATCAGAAGAATAACACATCATATTGCGTTTGTATTTGTAGGGGTTCACAATTTTGAATCCCTACAGTAATATGGCAAAAGCATCATTGCAGGTGGAAGGGGTGTGTATGTTATGCACCTCTCCACCTTTGCAGCTGGTTGAAGCCACCTTTTGCAATTGGCCCAGAATATGCAACAGAGAGCTTCAGCTCTCTGCTATATTCCGCACCAGAATGATAAAGAAACACATAATACCACTCTGAAATCAATGTAGAGACACCACCCCTAGCGTCTCTGCAACTTTCGGCTTATCCACTAATTAAAATTTTAATCTTTCACTTCATAATTTTCTTTTCTTTCTATCTCTTTTGCTTCATCCCATAATGCATCCATTTCCTCAAGCGTCATTTCATTCAGATTTTTGCCAAGTTCTTTTGCACGCTTTTCAATGTATTGGAAGCGGCGAGTAAATTTCATATTCGCATATTGCAATGATTCTTCAGGGATTATATCCTCAAACCTTGCGGCATTAACGAGAGCAAAAAGCAAATCACCAAATTCTTCCTTTGCTTTTTGTTTGTCCCCCGCTTTCAATTCTGCTTTCAATTCGTTAAATTCCTCACCTACTTTTGCCCATACATCTGTTTTCTCGTTCCAATCGAATCCCACCCGGGACGCTTTATGTTGAATACGTTCCGCACGCAATAATGCGGGCATAGCAATAGGTACCCCATCCAATATGCTTCCCTCTCGTTCTGTTTTCTTTATATTTTCCCAATTCTTCAATACTTGAGATTGATTTTCGACTTCGACTTCTCCAAAAACGTGGGGATGACGACGCACCATTTTGGAATGTATCTTTTCTATTACATCTTTCAATGTAAAGGCTTGCCTTTGCTCGGCAATCACTGAATGCATAACAATATGCAAAAGCACATCGCCCAGCTCTCCCGATAACTCCTCATCATCTTTCTTATAGACAGCATCCATCACCTCATAAGCTTCCTCAATTGTCAATTGTGCAATGCTTTCGTTAGTC
>DAOTPH010000146.1:0-4817 GCA_035451765.1 Bacteroidota bacterium
AAGATTCCAAAATATTAATTTAAAAGCTAATTCCAAAGCATTTAATTTCGAGGATGCTCTTAAATCAGCTAATGCTTATAAAACACTAAACCTTTCAAATTCTAATCTTGAGTATATTGACAGGCGTATAAGTGAATTTGTCAATGTAGAATTCCTGGACTGCAGTAATAACCAACTTACAGATTTGCCCGATGAACTAATTAATCTCAATAAACTCAAGAAAATCAAATTATCTAATAATAAATTCAACCATTTGCCCGAGGTTTTATATAAAATTCCAAATCTTGAATCTATTGATATTTCATCAGCTATGATTTTAAGTATTGATATTAATCTTCAAAGATTTAAGAACCTTAAAATATTAGACTTATCAAAAAATTATATCAAGCAATTCAATATTGCAGGTAATAATTACAAGCTAGAAGAATTGCAACTAAATAATTGCAGATTAAATAATATACCTACTTCTATCTTTAAGGTTAATTCATTGAAAATATTATGCTTAAGCGATAACGAAATTGCTTTTATACCTAATGAAATTCAGCAATTGCAAAATCTTCAAAAGCTTGATCTTTCTAAAAATCGAATTTCTAATATTAATTCCGATATATTTGGCTTACAAAAACTTTTGATAATTGATTTATCACAGAATCAATTAAGTAATTTCATTATAACTGGAACAATTCCCACAAACATTACCGAATTGATTCTTGGGAAAAATAGTATTTCTAATTTCTCATCTAATAATCTTCAAAAATTGAGAGTGCTTGATTTGTCGTTCCAAAATTCTAAAAAGCTCATTGCAAATCTTGAAAAATGTATGAACCTGGAAATTCTGGATATATCAGGCAATCCTAATTTACTACTGCAAGGTATGGGGAATCTTTCCAACATTATAGAATTAGATTATTTGAATTCTGATTTGGAAGAATTCCCTGATTTTATCTCTAATTTAACTCGTCTGAAGAAACTAAACCTTTCTTATAATAATATCACATCTATACCTAATTCAATTAGCAATCTGAGCGAGTTAGAAAATCTCATTTTAATAGGCAATCAAATTTCTTCCTTGCCCGAATCATTTTGCTCCCTTCCCAAAATCAAATGGGTTTGGCTTGACCAAAATAATTTGTCTTATCTTCCCGCTAATATTACAAAAATGAGCTCCCTTAAACTTCTATCAATCAAGAAAAATAAATTACCTGATAGTCAGAAAGAAAGAATCGTCAACCAACTTCCGAAAACAGTTCGCGTATCTTTTTAATTTTATTTCAATTTTGATTTTTTAAATAATTGATTGCTGCTTGCAATTGTGTATCAGTATTTTTTAAATATGATTCTATTGTATTTTGAATTTCAATATCGGGTTTCAAAGGAAAATTAGTGTTTATTTCTTTCTCAAAAGTAAAATATTGTCCACTCATTGTTATAAAATAATAAGCGGGGAGCAATATCTTATTAGATTCTGTGAAATTTCCCCGAGATTGCGAACCAATTATAGTACCAATTTTATTTATTTTCGCAAGACTTAATATGTACTCAGAATAAGATGTCGTTTTTGAATCCATTAGAAATGTCACTTTCTTGTTCTTAAGCTTCTGAAAAGGGGAAATTACCGCGCTAAGTATTTGTTTTTGTTCATTAATTTTTAATGGTGCTATATATTGTGGGACAATTGTGTTTCCACCTTTTAATTCAACAGTACTAAAAAATCCTAGAATATGTTCCGAAAGCAAAGAATATCCACGAAAATCAAATATAATTCCCTTTGTTTCAGGTTTTTCCAATTCAGGTAAAATGCTCTTAAATTCCTTATCAGTCATTACTGTAGCATCAATATAAATTAAGCCCGGGACAATTTCGATTGAGAAAAATGGTCTTTCAATATCAAGGATTTTGTTTGAAGTTCTTTCGAGATTAACTAATTGCGGCTTTTTTGAATCCTTTGGAATAAATTTAATCTTTAATTCTGTATTCTTATTACCTGCGAGCATTTTTAATATTTCTGTTTCAATAATCGACTTATGATTTATTTCTGAATCATTTTTATTCGATTCCCTTGCTGTCATTCCCATAATTTCTGCTTTTAGATTTGATAAATCGTAATCATCGATTGCTATTGCTTGGCTTCCATTTGGAATTTTATCATTTTTTGAATAAATAAAGAATTTATCATTTTCAAAAAATATATTAATATCGGGGAAATACAATGTTTTATCTAATCCATTCCATATTTTAAATGAAGGATCGAAAGCAAGTTTTCCAATTTCCTCTAATGTTTTTCTAAATTTATCTTCATTAGGATTGGCTGCTACATTTTGTAAAATGTTTTCTAAAATTCTATCAAATGTTTTGTCTTCATTATTATTAATTCCAAAATGTTTATAAATATTCCACAAATCAATTGCAGTGCAAATTCGTGTAATTGCGTTATTGGAGGTAAGAGTAGGGGAATTATTAATATATGATTTAATCTTATTTTTTCCAATAAATTGATTTTCTTGTATTGGAATTGAATATTCAATATTATCAAATACTTCTTCAAAAAATGCTTGAGGGGGATAAAATTTCACAAAATTTGTATCCGAGGATAATTTCAAAGAATGCTTACCCGTGAAAAAATTTACAGTATCTAATTCCATGGTATATCCCGCCTCATTACAATATTTTGGAAAAATCCAGGCTGGTATTGCTGTCTGTATCAATGGGTCTTCAAAATCAGTATTCCGTATATTTAAGTTAATTGTATTTTCATTTTCATCTTTTGCTGTAATTTGAATATTGTCAAAATTAGCAATTCCATCCCCATTCATCATTAATCCTAATCTTATAAAAGTAGTATTTTGGGGAACTTCTATTTTTATACTTAAATCTTTCCAACCATCAGTTGTGTCCCAAATTATTTGACTTAATTGATTTAATAAATCATAATTATTAGGATCGTCAAATCTTAAAGCAATCAACACATTTCCTGAAGGTGAGAAAGGAGTGAATTTAACTTTTGCGGTTAGATTTATTTCTTTAAGTACCATATTCTTAACATTCAACATTTGCAATGCTGTGGCTGGAGCAGATCGCTGAGATTCGTATATATTCTTGATCTTAGAATTTATCACATCAGTTTGCAAAATACTCATCCCACCTCGATAAAAGTAATTATACATTATTTTTGTCGTGTCTGAAATTGGTTTATATGGTTTTGAAATTATTTGATATTGATTCTGTTTAGTTGATTGGGTTATTGAAAATTTTGGGATAATTGCTGAATAATCTTTTTTGATTTTTTTAATGAACTCGTCTTTGCCTTTTATTGTTAATGCATCTTGAACATTGTTGTATAAAAATTTTTCCCAAAATTGAAAATTTAAATTAGAATCAGGGTAAAAATACCTTGCAACTCCATAAATTCGAGCAAGCAATGTCAAATTTTTTAAATTCTCAGGGCTTAAATTAATTTTGGATTGAAATGAGTTTTTCTCAATGATAGGCTCAAAATTGCATTCTTCAATAACTGCATTTGATTCTCCATATAAAGCAAAGCCAATGCGTATCAAATCAGCATTTGTATCAATTTGCGCAATTACCGAAAAATTATCTTCTTTTGCGTTCCTAATTGTATCAGAAAATTTAGCATTAACCATATTATTGCGGGGACTTTCACTTTGAAGAATTAGCAAAAGATAATCATCTGGATTTTTCGCTTCATACGTTATTTTAGCAGAAAATTTGACATTTTTTCCTTTAAACCAATCTGCTATGAATGTTTGAAATACTACCCCGCGAGATAGATTCCCTTTATTTGAATTTGATTCTTGCGGCGTTGATAGAAATTGTTTTGAATTTGTTGTAATTTTTAGAAAAAAGTGATTTTTACCTGCAAGCGAATCTGTCGAATATGCATTATACCCTAATTTTTTATCTGCATCGTTAATTTTCCACCCTATTGGCATTGAACCATTTTCTGAAAGTCCAAAATCCAAATTGTATGGATGCAATAAGGGCTGAGCGAAAATTAAATTTGAATATATTAAAAAAAATATGCAGCAAAGATATAGTTTCTTCATAACCTCTATTTAACAGGTGTTGCAATAATAATTTTTACTGTCCTCGAATACGAACGCCCTTGTGGTGTATTATTATCGAAGATTAATTCATCGCTACCAATTGGATATTTTGAAACATTTGCTGGATTCAATTGCAGATATTTCACAGTTTCCTCGATACGCCTTGCAGCAAGGTCCTTATTGTATTCAGGTGTGCCTGTTCTATCTGCATATCCATATATTGAAACTTTCGAATTTGATTTAATATTTCGTTTTATCTCATCCAGTATCTTTTTATGTGACGGAGTTAAATCTGCTTTATCAAAATCAAATACTATTAGTGAATATCGTTGATATATTGTATCATTATGGATTTCTTCCCTTTTCTTTTTTATTGTCTTTTGCGATATATTCAATTTTTTGTTAATAGTCAATTCATTATTTAAACTGTCTTTCAAAACCATCTTTACTTCTATCGGTGATTCATATAATGGTATGGGAGTATCCCCAACAGTCCAGTTATCTATTTTATTTATATCTGTACCTTGATAGCTTCGAATAGTTTTTTCATTCTGACTAATTGTCATTGTCCAATTTTTGATTGGCAAATCAGATTGAATATTCGGAATGAATTCTACAATCGGTGGATTTGCTGTTTTTTCAATTTGACTTAATTCGACTGGTGCTATTATTTCAAAGTTGTTGCTAGATATTTCTGCTCTTTGATTTTCTTCAATTCCATCTGGTATTGTGGGATTTGAAGGATTTGTTGGT
>DAOTPH010000147.1:0-4801 GCA_035451765.1 Bacteroidota bacterium
ATTTTTATTTTATAGCTATAACTTCCTTTAAGTATAGAGGGTAAAGTACAATCAATTGTTCCACTTGATGTGCTTTGAATACTTCCCAATACTACAGGATCATCAAAGTTACCGAATTCATCGGAAAGGTAAGCTGTAAATTTGTTTCCCCAATTATAATCACCCGTTGCTTCATAGGAAACTTGAAATTTACTCCCAGGGCAAAATTTTGATTCTTTTAAAGGAAGAACTGTAAGAGTAACTCCTGGAATAACATATAGTGAATAATCTTCAACTTCTCCATAATTGGAATAATCACATGGATATGGGGGATCATAATAAGTCATTCTAATACGCATTCTGGTTTGACCAGCTTTGGCTGACATTGGAACATATATATACCCTTCAAATGTCCATTGACCATCATAAGAGTCCAATTTGTAAGTTTCATCACTTCCATAGAAATCACAATTTTGATCCCAATCAATAAAAACAGTTACTTGATCGGATGACCAAGCATTCGCATTGTAAACATAAATGTAATAACTTTGACCTGCTTTTACTTCTGCACTATAATAAGTATAATCTGCGACATCCTCCTGAGTATATGTCCAATTAGATATATAATATGTCCAGTTAGATGGGTCCAAAAATTCAACCCCATAAATATATTCATCATATGGATAATCGGTATAAGCCCAGCAATAATAACATTGTGAATATGTTGGCTTATAAGCAGAGATGAAAATTACTATAATTGCTGCGAGTTCGACTAAAATTTTAAATAATTTGTTCATTGCAGAAACTCCTTATATTAATTATTTTCTTAATTGCAAAATAAAAAACATTATATAAATAGTAGACTGAAAAAATGCAAAAAAGTTACATATTGTTACAAAATATTTTATTTTTCTTTTATTTATTACTGTTAATGTAGTATAAATAATTACAAATAGAAATAAATGTACATTACATGGCAAAAGCAAGTGTGTTTTGGCAAAGAGGTGTATACTAAACATCCCTCCGAAGACACGCTCAACGTGTCTCTACGATGGGATTCATCTATTGCAGAGGGATCCTGCCCTCTGTTGCAAATCTATTTCCATCGCAACAGGTAGATTTAACCACCTGCAATGTAGCCACCTGCAAAAGACATCCCCCTACCCCCTTTGGTAAGGGGGAATATAGGACATCTACCTGAAAAAGACATCCCCCTGCACCCTTTCAATTAAGGGGGTATTCTGCACCAGGATGGTGCAGGCACATACAATTATTTTACAATATTTATCATCCGATTGATCTGCCCCATATTCCCAATAATCTGTAAGAAATACGCTCCGCTTGGCAATTGTGATATGTTTATTTCCTTATTATGCAATCCTTCTATCTGATAGCCATCAGAGATTAGCATTACTCGCTCGCCCAGAATATTATATAATGCAATTGTAATTTCTTGTGCATTGCTTATACTATATGTAAATCTAATTACATCATTTGATGGATTTGGTTCGATTGCGGAAAGGGAAATATCTCTTCCATATTTCATTTCTGCTTCTTTTATATCGACTTTTTCTTCTACTGTTATCAGATTTTCTTTCACTTTTGACATAGATACATTTTTATAGCTTATTGAGAGCTTTACTGTATATATCCCCGGAACTGTATAAATATGTACCGGATTTTGCTGCAAGCTACTTTCCCCATCTCCAAAATCCCAATTCCAATCCGTAATATATCCTGTTGATTTATCAATGAAATTTATTTCTAATGGAGCTTTTCCCTTTGTTTTATCTACTTCAAAGTCTGCATCAATGTTATTAATTAAATTTATATCTATCTCTTTTGTAAGTGTACAACCGTAATTATTAGTTTTTGTCAGTTTCACTTTGCCATTTTTGTTATTTCCCCATTTAATTTTAATTGAAATTTCAGCTTTGCTACCTATAATCTCTCCGCCCTCGACAGACCAGTCCATTTTCTCGCTCTCATTTGCTTTTGCATCCTCATAATTTTCAGTACTTCCAAAATTGGGTGTCTTATTACCTGTTATCTCTATTTCTGGAATTGGCACTTCTTTTAAATTAATGCTTTCATTCATCATATAGACACAATTCCCCTCGAGTGAAATAGCCTCCACAGTGTATATTCCTACTACTTTTTGTTTGCCAAAATTTATATACTTTCCTGTTCCATTTATAGGATTGCCAACAGGATAACCATTCCTGAGCAATTGATATTTAAAACCAATTTCAGAACTATACAACCCCATATTTGCACCATCACTTCCCGAACAAAAATATTGATCGCCCATAATTGGATATTTAGTTGGCACATTTATCTTTTTAATTGTTATTTTACCAAGCATATTATTTTCGCATACACCAGAATCTGTTCTTGCTTTAACAGTATATTTTCCTTCTTCTGTTATAAATCCAAAGCTTATCTCACTACCTGTTCCATCTTTTGTCAATACCTCTTTATCACCATTGAGAAGAATGTACTTAATATTTTTCTGGCTACTACTTAATCCAATTTCAATACCTATCTGCTCTTCACAATAAAATGTATCAATAGATTTATCAAAAGATTTATTCCCGCTTGTTATTAAAAATTGAATTGGAAGGGGAATTTGTTTAACGTAAATGCTTCTATTCATCAAATTTATGCAACCACTTGGAGAAATTGCCTCGACAGTATAATTACCCTCATCTTTATAATATCCTAATGATAATTTTTTCCCTGTACCAACTATAGGATTTCCAATATTAATATTATCTTTTTTTACTTGATAGAAAAAGTTTATTTGACTACTATCTAATTCAAGCTGAGCACCTTCCTTAATATTACTACAATATAGACCATTACCAACTACATTAAAAACTAAGGGCAGCGAATTAATAGAGATAGGACCATAATATGAACTAATTATTTCTGGGTTGGAGCTAATAATTCTTAACAAATATTCATTACTTGCTGAAATACTATCAGGAATTTTACAGCTAATATTTCCACTATTAACGCTTGCGATTGAGCCAATGGGAGTTGGATGATTAAAACTACCAGCACTATCCGAGATCTGTGCTGTAAAGACATTACCAGAATTAAAAATACCAATAGTTTTATATGAAATTATGAGAGAATCACCAATGCATAAAAGAGAATCATTTATCGATAAAATACTAATCGATGGAGTAGTAATCACATTTACGCTATAATCTTCAACTTCTCCATATAAAGAAAAATCGCAAGGATTCGGAGTAGAATTAAAAGTCATACGAATGCGCATTCTAGTTGTGCCTTCCGATGCAGTTATAGGGACACTAATAAAGCCTGAAAATGTCCATCCATTATCACTTGTTGAAAGAATGTAAGTTTCGCCTGAATCATTAAAATCACAATCTTGATTCCAATCAATAAATACACTTACGTGATCGAGTGATGATGCATTGCCATTTGTTACAATTATCGTATAATTTGAACCGATTGATACATCAGTACTAAGTGATGTGTAATTAGCAACTTTGGATTGAGTATAAGAAGTGTTATCAATGTCGCCAAACTTAACCCGATGAATATATTCTTGGTCAGGCGTTTGAACAGTTGGGGCACATTGCGAATAATCACATTTTGAATATAGCTTATTAGATATTACACTAATAACTATAGGAACTAAGATTAATAGTAATTTGTACTTATTAAATATTTTCATAATTCTAAAAATGAAATTTTAAGATAAAATTAAATTATTAAAAATAAAAATTTTACATATATTGTTATATTATTTTTTTTTATAATTTTGTAGTTAGATAAAAAATAGATTGTAGTAATTTCGTCTACAATTTTTTTAAGAAATATTGAATTCTAAGTCTTTTAATATAAAGGTGTATTATGAAAAAATTATTTTCGTTCTTATTGATTTTCCTTACAATAGGAAGTATCAATCTATTTGCTCAGAAAAGTGAGCAACCGAAGTCTCGGTTCTTTATTGAAAATAAGGGACAATGGGACAATCAAGTGCAATATCTTGCACGACTCAATGGGTTGAATTTGTGGGTAACAAATTCAGGTGTTGTTTATGATTACTACAGATTGGAGCGTGACGAAAGGATGCAGTTGGAATCAGGCGAACCAAATCATCACGCTGGTGAAGTCAAACGTATGTGGGGCCATGTGATAAATTCACTGTTCCTAGGTACAAATGAACATTTCACAACACAAGTATTTGACAAAAGCGAAGCATATTATAATTACTTTATTGGTAATGATGAATCGAAGTGGGCATCATTTGTTCCTTTATACGGCTCTGTGCAATTGAATGATATTTACAATGGAATTGATGTGCGATATTATTATGACAATAATTTAGTTCGATATGACTGGATAGTGCGTCCTGGTGGGGATCCAACCAAAATACGAATTAAATTTGAGGGGCAAGATGGGCTGCGTGTAAGTCCTAATGGTGATTTAGTACTTCAGACATCACTCGGAGAAGTCGAGCATAGTAAGCTTCTTGCATATCAAATGCAAAATGGAGTGCAGAATGTAATCGAATGCAAATTCAAAGATGAGGGAAATGGAATTGTATCGTTTGAAATGGGAAGCTTTAACCCAAATCAAGATCTGATTATTGACCCACTAGTTTATAGCACATTCCTAGGGGGAACAAGTAGTGAATATGGATATTCTATAGCAGCAGATGCTATGTCTAATGCTTATATTACAGGATACACAAGTTCAAGCAACTTCCCAACAACATCAGGTGCTTATGACCAAACTTGGAATTCAACTGATGTATTTGTCACAAAGATGGATCCAACAGGTT
>DAOTPH010000148.1:0-4754 GCA_035451765.1 Bacteroidota bacterium
AGTTGCCATTAAAAATGTAATATATGTGATTGGCATTGTTTTTCGCAAGCCGCCCATATTCTTAATATTTTGTGGGTCAATATCTTCTTTATGCAAATGCTCCATTGAATGATGCATAGCATGAATTACTGATCCTGCTGCAAGGAATAATAAAGCTTTGAACCATGCGTGCGTCATCAGATGCATAAAGCCACTCGTATATGCACCCACTCCTAAGCCCATTACCATATAACCAAGTTGCGATACAGTGGAATAAGCAAGCACACGCTTAAAATCAGTTTGGGTAAAGGCAATAGTTGCAGCCAGCAACGCTGTGATAGCACCTATATATGCAATAAACAACAAAGCATTAGCTGTAAATATTGGGAAAACTCGTGCAGTAAGATACACACCTGCGGCAACCATTGTAGCAGCGTGGATTAATGCGCTAACGGGTGTCGGGCCTTCCATAGCATCAGGTAACCATACATGCAATGGAAATTGTGCAGATTTACCAATCGCTCCACAAAATACTAAAATTCCCATTGCTGTAAGCCATGCACCACTATTGAATGGCAAAGTGCCTTGTGATATTTGCCCAAAGACACTATCGAACATAAATGTCTTATAGGTATAGAAAATAATCATCAATCCAATTAGAAAACCAAAATCGCCAATTCTATTGACAATAAATGCTTTTTTACCTGCATTTGCTGCTGAATCCTTTTCGAACCAGAAACCAATCAAAAGATATGAACTAATACCCACCATTTCCCAAAAAATGAACATATTAAGGAAATTGTTTGCAATCACGATTCCAAGCATTGAGAAAGAAAACAGACTTAAATAAGCAAAATATCGCGAGAAGAGTTTATCGCCTCGCATATATTCAATTGAAAACAAATGCACAAGGAAGCTGATGAGAGTTACTATTATTAACATTATTGCTGCTAAATTATCAAGACCAATGCCTATAGTAACGGGGCTATTTCCAAGATTAAACCATTCGATTTTATACTGGAACATTGCGTCAGTACTATATTTTGTAAGTCTTGTTATCGCAACGACTAATGATAATAAAAGCTCAATCCCCAGAACAGAAGTTCCTATAATACCACTTTTTTTGCCAAGTCGTTTTCCAAAAAACACAAGGAATCCGAAACTTAACGCAGGTAAGAACAGAATTATCAGCGATATATTTAATAATGTTTCGGGAGACATAATTTATTATTTGAATTTGTTACACAATTATTCTTTAAGATTTTTAATTTCATCGACATAAATATGTTTATAATTCTGATATATATTTAAAATTATAGCAAGTGCAATAGCGACTTCCGCTGCAGCTAAAATAATTACAAACAAAGCTGCAACTTGTCCATCGATATTAAATCCATTGAATTTTGAAAATGCAACAAAATTGATATTTGCTGAATTTAGAATTAGCTCAATAGACATAAGGATCATAATCGCATTTTTGCGTGTTGCAATGCCAAATATTCCCAGTGCAAAAAGAATTGCACTTAATATCAGAAAATGATTTAAAGTTATAGGTATCATAAATTACCTCTTTATTTACCCTTTTTAGCAATAAAAGCAGCCCCAATAAAAGCTATAAGCAATAAAACAGCTGCCATAAAAAATGTTAGCACATATTTAGTTAATAATGCACCGCCAAGTAAATCAATAGTTGTATCTCGATAAGGTGTGGAGTACACAGTCCAATTAGTTGTATTGAACGTATAAACTAATACAACGAAAAGAATTGCTGCTACAAGTGCTGATCCTGCATATATCCATTTCCCCGTGTTACCGGATATGTTTTCCACATCGGTTACTTTTGTTGTTAGCATTATACCAAATATAATAAGGACAAGGATACCGCCGACATATATCATAATTTGCACTACCGCAAGGAAGTCCGCATTTAGAAGTACATATATACCCGCTACTCCAAAGAATGTGAAAAGTAAAGAGAACGCAGCATACATCAATTTATGAGAAAATACTACTCCCATAGCAGAAACAACTATTATCAGTGCAAAACAATAAAAAACTATCTCAATAATACTCATAGATTTTCAAAATTTATTCAGTTTTGGGATTATCTGGTTTTTGACCTGCAGCAGGAGCTTGTTTAGGCGCTGCTGCTTTTTTAGCTTTTTCTTCTTCTGCTATTTTTTGTTTCTCTGCAATTTTTTCGGGTGTCATTTTAGAAAAATGACACAATAAATTCATTCTATCATAAACGCTAAACTCAAATTCTCTGATCATATAAATGCAATCTTCAGGGCAATTTTCTGTACATAAATTGCAGCACATACATTTAGCAAAATCTATATCAAATTTTGATACCCAAAGGGACATTCGTTTTCCACTTGGAAATACTGCTTCTGGATCTTCCTTAGATGCTCTAATTGTTTCAATTTCAATACAATCAATAGGGCAATCCTTTTGGCAAATTGCGCAACCAATGCATTTATCTATATCAACAAAAAGTCGATTGCGTGAAAATTCGGGAATGAAGCCCGTTTTAAGTGGATCGAATTTATCCGGATATTGCATTGTAACTTTATGACCCCATAGATGCTTCCATGTTATAGCCATACCAACAAGCACAGTATAAATACCTGTCCATATCCCTTCAAAATATCTTTTTATTTTATTTTGATTTTCCATTTTTTTAAATATTATATTTAATAATCATCTGATTAATTTTAATTAATTAATCACTCCTAATAGAGAAATAAAAATCAACGAGACAAATGCTGCGGGAAGCATAACTTTCCAGCAGATATGCATCAATTGGTCAACTCTAACGCGTGGCAAAGTCCACCGTATCCATAATTGAACGAAAACAAAGAACATTGCTTTTCCAATGAACCAAACTGCCTGCCATATTGGTGAATTAAGAAAGTTTCCGAATGGTGAATTCCAACCGCCAAGGAAGAGGATTGTAATCATTGATGAAACAACATACATATTTGCATATTCTGCAAAGTAGAACATTGCGAATTTCATTGCACTATATTCAGTATGATAACCACCTACAATTTCTGACTCTCCCTCGGGTATATCGAACGGATTACGATTTGCTTCAGCAAGGGAACCGACAAAATATACGAGAAAAAGTACTAATGTAAATGGTATAAAAAGAAATTTATATAAGGGACCCTGCCCTCCGAATAAATTCCAATTCCAAAACCAGCCTGATTGTGCATTAATTATATGCGATACGCTAAGTGAATTTGCAAGAGCAGCAATTGCAATAATTGATAGACAGGTCGGGATTTCAGCTTATCATTTGAGATGCAGAACGTAATGCGCCAAGCACAGAATATTTATTATTTGAAGCCCAACCGCCCATAAGAATTGCAATTACAGTAAATGAGCTTACAGCAAATATATAGAATACACCAATATTAATATCTGCTGGTATAAATTTAGAAGAGTATGGAATTGCAGCAAATGCAGCAAATGAACCTGTAAATACTATAAAAGGAGCGGTATTGAATAATGGTTTATTTGCATTGCGAGGTGTTATGTCTTCCTTTTGCAATAGTTTTACTACTTCTGCAACGGGCTGAATTATTCCCCACGGACCTGTTCTCATAGGACCAAGCCTATCTTGAACCCATGATGCTATCTTTAATTCACCAAGAATTGCGATAAGTGCATAAACAACAATAAATATAAGGGGTATTAATGCTGTAACTAGATACGCCCATATATTATTGCCAATAAGTTCTAATATAAAATTGCTTTCCATATATTATCTATCTATTTCTCCAAGAACAATATCAATACTTCCAAGAATAATTATTAAGTCTGCGAACATATAGCCCTTCGATATTTCGGGGATTACACTAAGATTCACATAGCAGGGTGAACGTCCTTTTACTCTTACGGGTTTTGGTTTCCCATCGCCAACGATATAGAATCCAAGCTCACCCTTCGGATTTTCTGCTCGGGAATATAACTCACCTTTTGGTGCGATACGTTTAGGAATTCCTGCCCGAACATCTTCACTTGCATCTGGTATCATTTCCATTGCTTGCTCGATAATACGCAAGCTTTGCTCCATTTCAAGCATTCTCACCCAGTTTCGATCCCAACTATCACCCACTGTTCCAACTGTTCCACTGCCAACGCAAACATCAAAATCTAGCTTATCATATATCAAATACGGTTCTTCCCGACGCAAATCAAAAGGAACTCCAGAACCTCTTAGCATAGGACCGCTACAGCCATAATTTATAGCAACATCTGGTGGAAGAATGCCAATATTTGCACATCGTTCCACAAATATTTTATTATTATTTAATAAATTATTTATTTCTTCATTTGTCTCGCGAACAGTTTTTATAATATCCCTTAAATCATCTTTGAACGTAGGATATATATCCCGCATCAATCCGCCAATTCTAATGTAATTGTATAACAAGCGACTACCTGATAATTTTTCAAGCACCCATAATATTTTTTCACGGTCGCGGAATAAATATAGAAATGGTGTAAATGCACCTGCATCCATTCCAAATGTTGCAACTGCAATTTGGTGTGATGCAATCCTATTCAGCTCAGCGCAAATTACCCTAATTGCTTGAATACGCTCTGATGGTGTAATTCCAAGCATTTTTTCGACACCTAATACATAGGGTAATTCATTATTCATTGAATTGACATAATCCATACGATCTACATAAGGCACAACTTGTGTATAAGTGTGCTGTTCTGCAACTTTCTCGAAACATCGATGTAAATAACCTATAACA
>DAOTPH010000149.1:0-4740 GCA_035451765.1 Bacteroidota bacterium
TATGACTGATTTAATTTTGAGATTGTTTCTTTATTTTTCGTATCAGCATTAGTATTGATACTTTCCTCATTGAGCTTTTCATCAGAATTGATTTGGTAATTTTGCTCAGTTTGTTTATATGGATTATATGAATTAAGTATTGGTATATTCATTTTGTTTCCTTATCGCCAATTTGTATAATAATAACCACAAAAATTTAAATTTCTAATGAATTTCTTGCAATATTTTTCGCTGCTTCAATCATAGCTGTATTAGCCTCAAATGCCCTTTGCGCTGTTATCATTTCAACCATTTCTGTTATTATATTAATATTAGGATAATGAACATATCCCTTTGCATCAGCATCGGGATGTGATGGATCATAGACAATCCGTTCCTTCGTATTATCTCGACCAATATTTGCCGTTATAATACGACTATCCTCTTGCTCAACCCCTGGATGGATATTTGAGCCATGTTCATCTGATGTCTTTTGTAATTCAAGTTGACCTTGAATTTGCTGCCCGAAAGGTGTCGGGTTTACTGCTCTTACCACAACCACCTCCCGTTGATATGGTTTGCCATTTACCCCCCTTGTTGTATTAGCATTAGCAATATTTTTTGCTGTTGCAGAGAGCTTCATTCTCTGCACAGTCATCCCTTGCCCGCTAATTGAAAATGTTGAAAATATATTTTCCGACATTCCTTTTCTAATAGTTTTAAAATTACAAAAAAAATTAATAATATTTTAATTTTTGTAGAAATTTTTTAATTCTTTCTACATTTTTAAATAATTATAAAGAACTCTTTATAAGTTATTGTGATTGAACCCCTGTTATTGCTTGATTTAACCCCTTGAAATACTTGCTAACCATTTGCGAAGCAAATCGAAACCGAATTTGTGTTTCTGCTAAACTTGACATTTCTCTATCAATATCCGTATGTGTCTCGCCTGAAAAAAATATCTGAGGGCGTGGTATATCTTGTTGAACTGCTTGGCCCTCAACATTTACTTCCTGTGTCTTTCCTAATGGAATATGTCTTTTGTCACTTCGTGCTCCCGATAATGCAACCTCAGCTTCCTGGAAGTACTCTTCAAAAGCAACCTTTTCAGGACGATATTGTGGAGAATCAAGATTAGCAATATTCTTTGCAATTGTCTTCATACGAAGTGCATAAGCATCAAGTGCTCTATTCATTAGAGGCAATTTCGTATTGAATAAATAATCGTTGTATTGCATTTGGCTAATATTGAATTCTTTTTGCATAAGACAAATTATATACCAAAATTTTAGTGAATAGAAAAACTCTTGTTCCTGATTTTTTTATTGTTTTCTAAAAAATAAATTGTAATTTTGTAAAAAAATTTTTTATTATGGATTATTTATGGTCGCCTTGGCGATCTGCATATATAGATTCTTTTAAAGATAAAAATTCTGATAGTGTAGAGGCCTGCTTTATTTGCGATGGAATTCATTCGGAAAATGAAGATGGCGAACGTCTAATATTGCAACGACGTAAGCATTGTATAATTTTGATGAATAAATTTCCTTATACAACTGGGCATTTGCTTATTGCCCCAATGCGACATACCGGCAATTTCACTGAATTAACTGATGAGGAATTGCTCGATATAATGCAAGCTGTCAGAGATTCTATTCAAATTATAGATAAGGCTCTTTCACCACAAGGATATAATATTGGAGTAAATCTTGGCAAAGTTGCAGGTGCGGGATTGCCCGATCATCTTCATTTCCATCTTGTCCCTCGGTGGAATGGAGATAAAAATTTTATGTTTGTGATTGGCGATACTAATATGCTATCTTTTTCTAATGAAGATGTTTATAAAAAATTGAAAGAATATTACAATAAAATTGGATAATAGATCAATACATATCGAACCAAAGAAATCACTTGGGCAAAATTTTCTAATTGATTTAAATATTGCTCAAAAGGCAACTCATTTGCTTGAGGTTGGCCCCGATGATATTATTATTGAGATCGGACCAGGCAAAGGAGTTCTTACTCAATATTTAGCTGATTATCATAATGAAATTTATGCTATTGAAATCGATAAACGCTTAAGTGATTTATTAATTATGCAATTCCCCAACAAATATTATCCTAATATCCATATCATCAATGAGGACTTTATTAAATTTGATTTCTCCCAAATAACTAATTCTCAAAATCTTGCTGTAATTGGTAATCTCCCTTACTATTTGACAAGTTCTATTTTATTTAAGCTCTTCGATAATTATAATTTTGTAAAAAATGCTGTGATTATGGTCCAAAAAGAAGTTGCAAATAGATTGCTTTCATCTACTGATACTAAGTTATATGGAATTTTACCAATTGCTTTAAGCTTCTATGGAAAAATTACAACAAGCTTTAATGTCCCTGCATATTGCTTTTATCCCCAGCCTAACGTTCATTCCAAAGTGCTTTCAGTTAGTTTTTACAGAGCTGATGATAAAATCCCTCATTCAAAAGAAATTATGAATATGGTGAAGCTTATTTTTCAGCAGAGGCGAAAAAAATTATCCAATGCTCTTGAATCATATTTGTATTCCTGCGGAATTGATTTCAAAGTATTTTATGATAATTTAATGCAAAATCAACAATATAATATTTTGGAATATTTCGATAAAAGACCCGAAAATTTAAGCCGTGATGATTTTATCTCTTTATTTAATTCCATTCAATCATTAACTACGAATTCTAAATAATGAGTTTAGCAAGCATCAAAAGTAAATTACGAAGTGCGGATTACTATATACTTATCATTTACACTCTTATAATTATTCTTGAAATAATATTTATAAATAAGCTAATTAATCCTTTACTTAATTTTCTTGCTGTTTTTTTTGAATTATTTTTCTTTCTTCTTCTTATTAATTATGATAATAATGATAAGTCAATAATCACATTGTTGCGAAATTTGTATTATATGGCAATTATCTTATTTGTTTATAACCAAGCTCAAGTACTCATCGAAGCTATTCATCCAATTGATTATGATAATACTTTAATTCTATGGGATAGAGCAATATTAGGCAATGACATCGGCGCAATTCTTTATAAAATTGCTAACCCTTATCTAACAGAATACTTACAAATTGCTTACGCTTCTTTTTATCTTTGGTTTATTGTGATTGGATATGAATTTTATACTAAACAATATCATAATTTTGATATTTACGCTCGAAATATTTTATTTGGTTTCTTTTTTTCATTTTTTCTCTATTTTTTTATGCCCGCAATAGGTCCAAGATTTACAGTGTATGATTTCAATCAGTTGAATAGCGATTTACCAGGGCTGTATTTGACAGATATATTACGTAGAATTGTTAATTTTGGTGGTGGTATAACCAGTGATGCTATTAATCCCGTTTTATTAGCTAATCGCGATTGTATGCCAAGCGGTCACACAATGCTTACAATAATAAATATGTACTTTGCTTTTAAATATCGGTTGAAAACAAAATGGATTGCAGGTCTTTTTGGTGTAAGTATAATTTTTGCTACTGTATATCTTCGTTACCATTATTTTGTTGATATAGTTGCGGGCGTATTCTTTGCGGTTATCAGTTTACTATTAGAGCCATTAATAAACAAAAGAGTAGTTAAATCATTAAAAAGGCAACCCGAATTTGAACAATAATAATGAAAATAAAGAAGTTGATATTTCAATTGTAATTGTAAATTACAATGTGCGAGATTTTCTTAAATCTTGTTTAATTTCAATAGAATCTGCAAAGCAAGGTATGAATATTGAAACAATTGTAGTTGATAATCATTCCATAGATAATTCAGTAGAATATTTGCAACCTCAGTTTCCTGATGTCAAATTCATTGCCCTACCTGAGAACATTGGATTTTCACGGGCAAATAACATAGCAATTAAACAAGCCAAAGGTAAATATACACTTATTTTAAATCCCGATACAATACTTAGCACAGATACACTTTTGAAAATGCGAGAATATATGGACACCCACCCTGAGGTATGGATCGCAGGGTGCAAAGTGCTAAATCCGGATATGAGCTTTCAGGTAGCTTGCCGACGCGGGTTCCCATCGCCTTTTGTTTCCTTTTCTAAGCTGTATGGATTGCAAGCTTTATTTCCAAAATCTAAATTATTTGGGCGATATAATCAAACATATCGTTCAATTGATGAGACATATTACGTAGATGCAATAATGGGAGCCTTTATGTTCTGTCGTACCGATAAATTGCAATATTTAGGCGGATTCGATGAGGACTTCTTTATGTATGGAGATGACCTTGATTTATGTTACCGTGTTTATAAAGCAGGGGGTAAAATTGCATATTATCATGAAACAACAATCATCCATTATAAAGGTGAAAGTACAAGACGTAGCTCAATCAATGCTATAAAGCATTTCTATGAGGCAATGATCATTTTTGTTCAAAAGCATTATGCAAAATCTAAGATATTTGTTTTGTTCCTAAAGCTTGGGATCCTTTTGAGGCAATTTATAGCTTATTTAATGAAGTATTCAAAAGAATTTCCCGTAATATTAGCAGATTTAGTAATTGTGATACTCTCTCTTTTGGTTAGTACAAAAATCCGCTTTGACCGTATTTTGGGATTTCCTGATTATGCTTATCCAATTGTATTTATTGTAGTTGGGTTTGTTTATCTTATGTCCCTTTTTAGCGTTGGAGAATATTTTGAGGGTGAACATTCGATAAGAAAAGTATTATATGGCTCAATGATCAGCTTCTTTATTCTTT
>DAOTPH010000150.1:0-4735 GCA_035451765.1 Bacteroidota bacterium
TGCTCATTCCGAGATACTTGCAATTAATGAAGCAATAGAAAAAATTGGATATAAACATTTGCTTGATTGTGAAATGTATACAACTCTCGAACCGTGCCCAATGTGCGCAGGAGCTATTGTCCTGGCACGAATAAAACGATTAATATATGCTGCAACAGATTTAAAATCTGGGGCAATTTCATCAGTATTAAATATTGCAAATCATCCAAAATTAAACCACAAAGTTGAAATTACAAGTGGAGTTTTAGCAGCAGAAGCTAGTGAATTAATTAAAGAATTCTTTCAGTATATAAGAAATCAATAATGCTCAAAGAAAAATCACAGGAACCCCTTAAAGCAGGCTTGTACCTTGTTCCAACTCCAATTGGTAATTTATCTGATATTACGCTTAGAGCATTAACTATTCTGGAAAAATGTGATTTAATTGCATCAGAAGATACACGCACTGCCCGCAAATTGCTTGACCATTTTGAAATAAAAGGAAAATCATTAATCAGTTATTATGACCAAAACGAAATTGAACGTGTTCCACAATTGATTACTGCAATTCAAAATGGGGAATCAATTGCTTTAATAAGTGAAGCGGGTTCTCCCATAATCTCAGATCCAGGTTATAGAATTGTGCAATCTGCAATTGAGTATAATTTGTATATTGAAGCATTGCCTGGTGCAACTGCATTTGTGCCTGCCTTGCAATTAAGCGGTTTGCCGATTCATAATTTTGCGTTTTATGGATTCCCCCCTGCAAAGAAAAATCGCAGAAAATATTTTGAGAATATCAAAAAGAATAATATTACTGCCGTCATTTACGAATCTCCTTTTAAACTAATAAAAACCCTAAACGACTTAATTGAAATATTTGGCGAGGAAAGAAAAGCATCACTTTCACGTGAAATCACAAAAGTATTCGAGGAAACAATCAGAGGTACTCTTTTAGAAATAAAAGATGAATTGGAAAAAAGACAGTCCATTAAAGGTGAAATTGTTCTAGTAATTTCCGGAGAGTGAATGTTTATTACTTTTGAAGGAATCGACGGCTCGGGCAAAAGCACACAAGTGAAATTATTGGAAGAGTATTTTGCCTCATTACATATCGAGTATATCTCAGTGCGTGAGCCAGGCGGAACAGAATTTTCAGAGGAAATTCGTAGCTTATTACTAAATAGTAGCTACTCAATTAATCCTGTTAGTGAATTAATGCTCTTCGAGGCAGCGCGTGCCAATTTGGTTGAAAAAATTATCAGACCATCAATAGAAAAAAACATTATTGTAATTGCCGATAGATTTTATGATTCAACAACTGCATATCAAGGTTATGGGCGGCAATTACCCATAAATTATATAAATATTTGTAATGAACTTGCTGTCGGGAATTGCATCCCTGATATAACCTTTTTGCTTACTTTACCAATAAATGAAGCAAGACAAAGAATAATACATTTAAAACAAGACAGAATGGAATCCTCTTCAAACGATTTTTTTGAAAGAGTGTACTATGGGTTTCTTGAAATTGCAAAAGCTAATCAATATAGAATTCATATTATTGATGCAAGACAATCTATTTGGGAAATATTTAATTCAATTATTGAAATTTTAAAAAGGCAATTTCCTTATATTTTCTTGAAAAGCACCCTATGACTGAAGCTCAATTTTTCACTCCTGAAAATATCCAACTGGCTAAAGATTACTTTCTTTCTGAAATTAACAAGTCAAAAAGCAAACCTAATCAACATATTTTTAAAGAGTATATACGCAGAATTTTCTATTATTTGATAACACATCGAACTAAACCACGGGAATCAAAAATTATTGACTTAAAAAAAATAAATGATATTCTTATTATTCGTAATGATGGTATTGGAGATTGGATACTTTCAACACCTGTTGTTGAATATTTCAAGAAAATCAATCCTCAACTTAATGTAGATGCGATTGCATCGGACAGAAATTATGAGCTAGTTAGAAGTAATCCTTTTATAAGAAATGTAATTACAGTTCATCACAATCCATCAATAATTGAGTTAATCTCAATGGGTTTAAAAATTAGAAAATATCATAAATATGATTTAATTATTTGCTTAAAACATACAGAATTCACGAAACAATTAATTCTTTTAAGTATTGCTAATCTTAATAATGTGCCTATAATTTCTATGGGACATTCTAATCCAATAAGACAAAAAACATATAAGCTTGCATTTTCAAATTCAACTAATATTACAGAAATTAACCACTGGTCTAACACTTTAATGGAGTTAACAAAACGAAATATCAATGGGAACTCAATGCTTCAAGCAAAACCTTCTGCTTATTTTTCAAAATCCAATTTTGATAATATAACTGAAATATTAAAAAAATATAATTTGAAATATAATATAAAAGCAAAATATATTAATATCGATAATATGCAATCACAATTTCTAAGTTCTAATAATTATATAATCTTTAATATTTCAGGATTTGAAAATGATCGGAAGCTTGAAGAGAATACAATTTTCGAAATCCTAAATACTTTATTTTTGAATTTTCCTGAAACGATGATTTTTTTATCGGGAGCAGAAAATGATGTTGAAAAAATAAAACAAATTGAGCAGAAGATTAATAATAAAAATTGTAAAGGAATTAATCTAAATATTATGGATTTTACAGCATTACTTGCAGGAGCAAGTTGCCTTATATCACCCGATTCCGGACCTGTTCATATTGCATCAGCATTGCAAGTCCCTACAATAGCATTCTATAAGACTTATGATAAATTAGTTACATGGCATCCCATAAATACAAAATTTGTTGCAATTTTAAAACCTAATTTATCAGAAATCAGTGCTATTGATTTACAAAAAGCAATTGAATTACTTAAAGCACAATATAAGCTATTCTAAATCACCATACTTTTCAGGGTAAGGTGGTAAAGGTAAATCATTTGGAATACCCATTAGCGGAAAATCCTTTCGTAAGGGATAAAGCGGTTCTTTTGTTTCTGGATCTTTAAAATCCTCAGTCATATAGAATCTCCGCAAAAATGGATGCCCTTCAAATTTAATACCATACATATCGTAAGTTTCTCGTTCATACCAATTTGCACTTTCCCAAATACTCGTTGCAGAAGGACAAATGGGGTAATCCCCTTCTAACGGTACTTTTACTCTCAATCTATGATTTAATTTCATTGAGTACAAATTATAGATGATTTCAAATCTTTGAGGTTTTTTCATCCAATCGATTGCAGTAATATCTATACACATATCAAAAAGTGTATCGGGATTTGTTTTGAGTTCCTTAAACACATCGAGCATCTTCTCTTTCGATATTATAATACTTAATTGGTTAAGATGTTCGTAAGGTTGTGCTGAACTATCAATTTTTGAAATTACATCAAGAGCTTTAGTTTTATCAATGTACATTTTAATACCTTAATTAATTCTACCATTCTTTTTAATATATTCTATCGCTTGTTCTTCTGTATCAAAAAACAGAAAAAGGCTATCAATTTTTGTCATTGAGAAAAGATTTTTTACAAATTGCTGTGCTTTTACAATGCAGACGGGGATTGAATAGTTACGTAATTGCCGATTAGCAAGCAACAAAGCCCCCAAGCCTGAGCTATCCATTGTTTCAACATTTTCAAGGTTAAATATTAAAGCACGAATATTCGGCTGTGCTTCTATAAGCACTTTAGATTTTAAATCGGGAGCAATCTCGGTGCCGACATTCGCCTCTTTAATATTCATAATTACAATATCGTTGTCATTTTCAATTGTTAATTTCATTTTCTTTACTAATTTGATATATTCTTTTTTCAAAAATACTAATTTATGAAAAATCGAAAAATTATTAACTATCAAATGAATAAAATCCTCATTATTAGATTAAGTTCAATTGGCGATATTGTGCTTTCTACTCATTTAATCAGAAATTTGCGAAATCATTTCATCGAAAGCCGAATTGATTATATATGTTTTTCCGAATATGAAGATTTACTAAAAGAAAATAAGCGATTGACAAATTTATACACAATTCCCAAGCAATTTCTAAAATTTGGTGCAAAACAAGATATTATTAATCATTTTATTAAAAATAATATCAATAATTATGATATAGTAATCGACTTGCATAAAAATAAATATTCTCGAAAAATACGAAGAACTATATCTAAAGTATCAGAGCAAAAACCAATCATATTTAAAGTAAATAAATTGAGATTACATAAGCTCTCATTAGTACTATTCAAAAAACCTTTAAAAAAGAATTTTCAAATACCAAATTTATATTTTGATGCTATCAGAAAATTGAAAATAAATGATGATGGAAAAGGACTTGAGATATGGCTTCCAAATGAAAATGAATATATAATTCATACCAGAAAAACAAATAATAATATAATATTAAATATTGCCCTTAGCCCTGGTGCTGCACATTTCACAAAGCAATACCCTAAAGAAAAATTCTTTGAAGTTGCTAAAAATCTCAGTGAGCTTTATCGATGTAATTTTATTATACTTGGAGGCAAAAAAGACATTGAAATCTGTAATTATTTGGCAAATTCAATTAATAGAAATGTTATTAATTATTGTGGCAAAACAAGCTTAATTCAAACAGCTCAAATTCTAAATGATTGCGATTTACTTATTACAAATGATACAGGAATTATGCATATTGCATCCGCACGTCAAATACCAACTACTGCAATTTTTGGCTCATCAGTAAAAGAATTGGGATTTACTCCATTCCGTTC
>DAOTPH010000151.1:0-4726 GCA_035451765.1 Bacteroidota bacterium
ATATGACACCTTTTTCTTTCAAATTTTTAATATCATCAGTTGAATAATTATATTCTTTTAATATTTCATCAGTATGTTGTCCCAGCAAGGGTGGTGGAGTTTCTACAAATCCAGGGGTTTCAGAAAATTTTGCTGTCAAATTAAATAATGGAATTTCACCAATTCCTTCAACCTTAACTGTATTGAACGTCTTCCGCCATTTGATTTGATCTTGAACAACAGCATCCTCAAGTTTTAGTATTTCACCCGAAGGAATGGAATTATCATTGAATAGTTTCGTCCAATATTTTGTGGTATTTTCGGTCAATTTAGTTTCAAGCAAGGCTTTTAATTCATATCTATTTTTCTTACGTATATCGCGTTCTTTAAATCTTGGGTCAGTTTTCAATTCAGGCATTTCAATAAGGTCGCAGAGTGTTTCAAACTGTTCTTGCTTATTTGCTGCAATATTCATGTAACCATCTTGGGTTTTGAACATACCCGAGGGAGCTGCAGTAAAGTTTTCATTCCCCATTAATTCAGGATGAACACCGCCAATAAGCCAATTTGAAACAACCCAGCCCATCAAGGGCATAATTGAATCAAGCATTGCAACATCAATAAATTGACCTTTGCCTGAGCGTTCACGATAAAACAAAGCTGCCATTATCGCAAATGCCCCGTTCAATCCACCAACGGTATCGCAAACAGGGAATCCCGCCCGCAATGGATTTAGGGTTTTATCTCCATTTATTGCCATCTCTCCGCTCAATCCCTGGATAATTTGGTCATAAGCTGGTTTATCTGCATCAGGCCCATCTTGTCCAAATCCAGAAATTGCACAATAAATAATACGAGGATTTATATCGGCTAATATTTTATACCCAAGTCCTAGCTTATCCATAACCCCTGGACGGAAATTCTCGACAACAATATCAGAATCCGCAACCAACTTTTTAAATATCTCTTTTCCTTCTTCTGTTTTTAAATTGAGTGTTAATGATTTTTTATTTGCATTTTGAGCAAGAAAGCTTGTTCCCAAAAGCAATTTATTATAGTCTGGTCTTGCGCCAAGCTTACGAGCCAAATCGCCATCCTTTGGATTTTCTACTTTTATGACTTCTGCACCAAGCAATGCAAGCAATGAAGTTGCAAAAGGTCCCGAAAGCACATTAGTTAAATCCAATACTCGAATACCTTCCATCACTTTCATATTTTTCTCCATTTTTTAGTATTTTAATAATGAAATAATATTTGAATTTTAATAAAATTACAATTTTATTATTAAATAAATTAATTCCAGTTTATTGGTCCTGTCTTATAGACATAGCCAGGAAGGGGTTTGCCAAAGAAATCGCTAACATTTTTTGCAAGTTCAATTAATTTTTGCAAATCAATACCTTTGATTATTCCTGCACGCTGCAAGTAATGTACAACATCTTCAGTTGCGACATTGCCTGCTGCTACTTTGGTGAATGGACAACCACCTAATCCGCCAAACGCAGTTTCAATATATGTTGCGCCACAATCTATGGCTGTTTGCACATTCAACATCCCCAAACCATAAGTATTGTGAAAATGAGCAGCAATAACAACATCGGGGTTCATAATTTTTGTTTTTGTAAATAGCGATATTATTTGCTTTGGAGTAGCATGACCTGCGGTATCAGCAAAGCTAATTGAACTTATTCCTGCATTAAAATATTTATCGAGTATTGAAAGAACACGCTCTTCGGGAACCTTCCCCTCATAACCACATCCAAATGCAGATTGTACCGATACTTGCACGGGATAGCCTGCATTTTGGCATTCTTTCGCAATCGCAATAATCCGCTCTGTTGCTTCCGCCACAGACATACGAGTGTTTTTCATACTATGAGTTTCGCTTGCTGAAACGCCCATCAAAATTCTATCGACGCCAGCAGCGAATGCTCGTTCCATTCCTTTTTCATTGAGAATCAAAGCTGTAAGAACAACATTCTCGGGTTTGAGATTATTATTTTTTACATAAGCAAAAATCTCGTCAGTATCTGCCATTTGTGGCAATACCTTAGGATTTACAAAAGATCCAACTTGAATATATTCGATTCCGCTTTGCATTAATAATTTTAGAAATTCAATTTTCTTTTCAAAAGGGACGATAGTTGTTTCATTTTGGAGCCCATCCCGCATTCCGACGTCATGAATAATAATTTTATACATTTTAATACTTGATTAAAAATATAAATACAAAATTAGGAATTAAAAAGGAAGTAGTTATCTATTGAAAAATAACAATTTTGAAAAATATTATTACTATTTTATATTATTTTTTTAAATTTGTGATAAATTTTTTGTTCTTTTAATCAAATTATTCAAAAAGATAAAAAAATATATTGAAATAAGTAAATAAATAAAAGTTATGTTTTTCCTTTTTTTACAAGGTATTTATTATGAAAAAATTATTTTCGTTCTTATTGATTTTCCTTACAATAGGAAGTATCAATCTATTTGCTCAGAAAGTTGAGCAACCAAAATCTCAGTTCTTTATAGAAAATAAAGGGCAATGGGATAATCAAGTGCAGTATCTTGCACGACTTAATGGATTGAATTTGTGGGTCACAAATTCAGGTGTTGTCTATGATTATTTTCAAGTAAAAGTAGACAATAATGTGATTTTAAAAACGGGAGAACCAAATCCAAATTTTGGAATCAACAAAATTTGGGGCCACGTAATAAGTTCAACATTCCTCAACATTAACGAACATTTTACAACTCAAGTATTTAACAAGAATCAGGCATATTATAATTACTTTATTGGAAATGACCCGAAAAAATGGGCATCATTTGTTCCGCTTTATGGTTCAGTACAATTAAATAATATCTATAATGGTATTGATGTAAAATATTATTACGACAATAACTTAGTCCGCTATGACTGGATAATTCATCCAAATGGTGATCCAAGCAAAATACGTATTAAATTTGAGGGGCAAGATAAAATGCATATAAGTCCCGATGGTGATTTAGTGCTCGAAACAACACTTGGTAAAGTCGAACACTCCAAGATCCTTGCGTATCAAATGCAGGAAGGAACACAGAGGATTATTGAATGCAAATTCAAAGACGAAGGAAATGGGATTGTTTCATTTGAACTTGGGAACTACAATACAAATAAGGATTTAATTATAGATCCATTGGTTTATAGCACATTTTTAGGGGGAGAGAATGTTGATTGGGCAACGGGTATTGGTATTGATAATGATTTAAATACATATATAACAGGATCAACTGCATCTATTGCCTTTCCAATATCTAATGGTCCATATCAAAAAACACTTGCTGGAAATTCTGATGCATATATCACAAAAATCAACTCAAATGCAAGCGCAATGATATTCTCGACATTTCTGGGTGGTAGTAATGATGACCATTGTAATAAAATTGTCATTGATTCTTTTGGCAATTCCTATGTTACTGGTTATACATATTCAGATGACTTTCCAACTACAGAAAGTGCCTGGGATAGAACATATAATGATACAACCGATATTATTGTAGCAAAATTAAATTCAACAGGTTCTTCATTAATTTACTCAACTTATCTAGGGGGTATGTCTTGGGATAATGGTACAGATATTGCAGTTGATAAATTTGGTTGTGCCTATATTACAGGGTATACATATTCCAAAAATTTCCCAATAACAAATGGGGCATTAGAAACCGTATATAATGATTCAGTAGATGCATTCATTTCAAAATTAAATGCAGAAGGTACCTCTCTTATTTATTCAACATTTCTTGGTGGTAGATCTTATGATGTAGGATATGGGATATATGTTGATTCAATCGAAAATGTTTATGTATCAGGGGTTACAGGTTCTGATAATTTTCCAACTACACAAGGATGTTTAAAATCGAAAAATACAAAAAGGGATTTTTTTATCTCAAAGATTAATTTGGAGGATAATAAGCTAATATATTCTACTTATTTAGGTGGTGAAAGTGATGATTACTGTTATGCAATCACTGTCGATGATAAAGGTTGCGCTTATGTGACAGGATATACATTATCAAAAAATTTCCCTGTTAGTGAAGGAAGTTTTGCTCGATCATCAACTGGCGATTATGATGCAGTAATAACTAAACTAAATCAATCAGGTTCCAGCATTATATATTCTACATATTTAGGTGGTTCAAAATATGAGGTTGGTAGTTGTATAGCAATAGATGAAAAAGGAGATGCAATAATAGGGGGTTGGACAACATCAAGAGATTTCCCTGTATCCGAAGATGCATTTTGTAGTGAGTACTGTGGGCTTTTTTTTGTAGATGAAAGCCGAGATGCATTTTTAACAATTTTATCCCCAGATGCAACTCATCTATTATATTCGACATATTTAGGTGGTATAGATGAAGATGAGATTTGTGATTTATGTTTTGACCAAGGATGTGTATTTATTACAGGAAGCACTGGATCATATAATTTTCCAATTACTTCAGAATCTGATGTTGGATAATTTAACTTTCTCTTATTTTCTGAAATTACAATAGCTTCAGTTTCATTATCTTTACCTTCATTAATAATTCCAATAGATAATTCTGGTTTATTGAATGAAGTGAAATATTGATAGAAGTCTCTGAAATCATAAAAGCAAAGCTCATTTTCTGAGAAATCTAAATCCGAAGAAGAAGCATCAAGAAGAATAGTAACTGTTGAAGATAGATTTCTAATTGCATATAAAGATCTAGCTAACTGAGATCCATT
>DAOTPH010000152.1:0-4656 GCA_035451765.1 Bacteroidota bacterium
CGAAATCTGCATGACCTGGGGTGTCGACAATATTTATTTTTATATTATTATAATATACTGATGTATTTTTTGCAAGAATTGTAATGCCTCGCTCACGTTCCAAATCCATTGAATCCATTATGCGTTCTTCTACAATTTGATTATCCCGAAATGTCCCACTTTGCTTTAGCATACCATCGACTAAAGTTGTTTTGCCATGGTCAACGTGAGCAATAATTGCAATATTACGAATATTCTCTTTTCTCATTTAAGATTTTTAATATAGTTAAATTTAAACGATTTTTATTTAATAATATTGGAAATTTTGGTAAGACAAAATTATTTAATAAGCAATGTAATAATTTATATTATATAATTGTAAACATTATTAATTTTGAAAAAGATAATTATTTAATATAAGGTTTTTATGAAAAAGCACTATTTTATTGCCTCAGTAATATTTCTTCTATCGATTAGTAGTATTATTGCAGCGCCAAATCCAAACCAAAGTTTTATTAACTCTCAGCATACTTCAAAAATTATTCGCAATGGTTCTTTAGTAAAGGATAATTGGTACTCTTTAGACCAAATAAAAACTATTGAACAGGTACCTCAAGATATGTATATACATAATGCTGTGTATGTGAAATTGAAAAATAAAGCGGCAATTTCCACAAATAAAAAGGAAATCTATAATTCTTTGCTTCAGTCAAGCCTTGCAAGCTTGAGCATTAAACAAATTGATTTGCCTTATGAAAAATTCATCAATACTGCTAAAGAAAAAGATGCTTATGGAATTAGTAGAATTTATAAAATTACTTATGAACTTCCCGTTGATCCTTATCAAGTTTGTTATGATTTAATGAAAAATCCAGAAGTGGAATATGCAACCCCAATTTTCATAAGAAAGCCATACTATTCCCCAAATGATACATATTTTAAAAATGGGACACAATACTATATGGATCTAATGCAAATTCGCAAAGCCTGGGACATAACGAAAGGCAGCCCGAATGTAAAAATTGCAATAGTAGATGGAGGAACTGATTGGACACACGAAGATTTAATTGATAATATTTGGACCAATCCAAATGAAATTCCCAATAATGGCATTGATGATGATGGAAATGGGTATGTTGATGATGTTCACGGATGGGATTTTGTTGGTAATATTGTAAATTGGAATGCTGATTTCAAACCTGATAATGATCCAAAACCTTCAGACCCTACGAACTTACATGGGACCCATACAGCCGGCCTTGCATCGGCAGTAACTGATAATGGCAAAGGCATTGCGGGAACAGGTTTTTCCTGCAAGATAATTCCAATTAAAACAAGTGCGGATACGAGTGCAATCGGAGGTATTTTAGCAGGATATGAAGGCATTTTATATGCAGCTAATCTTGGAGCTGATATTATCAGCTGCAGTTGGGGAGGTCCGGGATATTCGCAAGCAGAAGAAGATATTATAAATACAGCAATTTCGAAAGGTTCAGTCGTTGTTGTAGCAGCGGGAAATAAAGGAACATCATTAGACAATTCACCATCTTATCCTTCTTCCTTTAAAAATGTTATTACGGTTGGTTCTTCTCTTGGGGGCACCTTATCTTCATTTTCAGATTATGGGGTGGATGTAGATGTATATGCCCCTGGCGATAATATAACATCCACAATTCCGGGAAATCAATACAAGGCTGAAAGCGGCACTTCTATGGCAACACCAATTGCCGCAGGAGTGGCAGCATTGATTAAATCAGTCCATCCCGATTGGAATCCTTACCAAATTTCAAAACAAATTCGTGTGACTTGCGATCGTATAATTGCGAAAACAGATGCTCAAGCTCCTTATTATTATGGATTTGTCAATGCTTATAAAGCTGTTAATTATAATAATACAGATACGACTTTGTTTGTGCCAGGTATTTCTATCTTTAATGTTGTAATGTCAAACAGTTCTGCTATCAAAAATTTTGAGCCAAATGATATTAGAGTAACTCTTAAAAATTATCTATCGCCAGGTAAGAATATTAAAATAACATTAATTCCTGAAGATAGCTGGGTGAATGTCATAAACGCAACATTTACTTTGCCCGAAATAGATGCAAATGACGTCCAGGATATTGAATTCAAAGTTCAATTAACTGACCAAACTCCTTGGTTCAGTGGCGATACTCGAATCATTGTTAAAATCGAAGCAGACAATTTAGTAGATTATGATGTTGTTATTCTTCCAATTGAACTGCCTACCACAAATACTTTCGAGGTCACTTCTGGCCAATTTCGCTCTTTAGGGAGTGATTATATTTATGATATGGATATGTTTGATGATGGTTCAGGAATAATGGTTGGCAATATGCAGATATATTCAACAAATATCAGTAGAATTTTCATTATACCTAAGAATCATAATTCAATAAACACAGTCAACTATTTTAATCAAGACCCATTTTATAGCCTTTATGCATTTGATATGAATCATTTCATAGTTGGTACAGGTACTGATGCATCAGTTGGGAGAGCAGCAATAAGAATTACAACTGATGGCTCCAAAAATTGGGTGGTTCAAGATGTTTCATCTATTACAAACTTTATCAATTTCATTCATTTCTATGATAACAATAATGGTATCTTTTTGGGTGATCCTGTTTCGAATGTGTGGGGTATTGCCAAATCAACAGATGGAGGCAACAGCTGGACAAAACTGAATAACGTCCCATCACCTCTTTCAGGGGAAGTTGGACTTGTTGGCTCGGGACAATTTCGTGGTTCCGAAATATGGTTTGGCACATCAAAAGGACGTGTTTTTTATTCAAGTGATGAAGGGAACACTTGGTCTGTTCAAACAGTATCGGCAGATGGCAAACCCGTTGTTTATGTTTCTTATATAGATAATCAAAAAGGAGTAGCAATTTGCACATCAGCCTTGCAACAAACTACGGCTTTGGCATACATTATGTTTACAAATGATGGTGGCCAAACTTGGAATCAATCACAAACTGATGTTTCTAATAATGATCTTTATCCTGTTTATATCTTTAATGCGGAAGGCACAGGAAGCCAGATTATGCTCTCTATATCGGGGCGAGTTAGCTCCTCCATTGATAATGGCAATACATTTGTTCCTGTCTTGACCAAAAAGTATGAAACTATGACAAATGGACAATATAAGGTAGCCAATAATCAAATTAAACTATGGGAACTAAGCTCCACTTTAAACTATTTGTTATTCGATAAAATTACTTCTGTTTATGAACCGATAGAAAAAAGCAATATTTTAATTAGTCCAAGTCCAGCTAATAATTTTGTGAATATAACAATTCCACAGAATGTCTCCCAAGTCAAATCAATTTATATTATAAATATACTGGGTGAAAAAGTCATCGATATTTCGGATGTAAATTGTTCAGACAATTTATATAAGGTTGATATAAATCAATTGACTTCAGGAACATATTTTGTTATAATATCAACAGAATCAAAAGATTATTTTGGTAAAATAATCGTTAATAAATAATAATTATTTCCGTAGAGGCTTAAAATTTTAAGCCTCTACTTATAATTTTCTTTATAATTTACAAATATGAAAAAATTTTTTTATTTATTTGCACTAATATTTATTATTACTTTTAATATTATTATTGCAGCACCTAATCCTATTCAAAATCCAAATACCACTGATAATTCCTTAAAAATAATTAGGAAAGGTCATCTGATTAAAGATAACTGGTATACGCTCGATGAAATTCATACAATTGAAAGAGTTCCTGATTCAATGTATTTTCATAATGCTGTTTGTGTAAAATTAAAAACCAAAGCTGAAATTTCCTCAAACAAAAAAGAAATTTATAATTCAATGTTGCAATCAAGCTTATCAAGTTTGAATATTAAAGAAATTGATTTGCCTTATCAGAAGTATCTTGACGATACAAAAATTAAAGATAATTATGGTATTGGTAGGATTTATAAAATTACTTATGAAACTCCAATAGATCCCTATCAAGTGTCTGCGGATTTGATGAAAAATCCTGATGTAGAATATGCGACACCTATTTTCATTAAGCAATTATATTATTCACCAAATGATACATATTTCAAAAATGGCGCCCAATATTATATGGATCTAATGCAAATACAAAAAGCCTGGGACATAACGAAAGGTAGCCCTAATGTAAAAATTGCAATAGTTGATCAAGCAACTGATTGGACACACGAAGATTTAATTGATAATATTTGGATAAATCCAAATGAAATACCTGATAATGGAATCGATGATGATTTGAATGGTTATATTGATGATGTTCACGGTTGGGATTTTGTTGGAAATTTTACTTTCCAAAATCAGAACTTTAGACCTGATAATGAACCAAAGCCATCGGACCCACAAAATTCTCATGGAACACATACTGCTGGCCTTGCATCAGCAGTAACTGATAATGGCAAAGGTATTGCCGGCACAGGCTTCAATTGCAAAATTATACCAATAAAAGTAGGGCCCGACACAAGCGCAATTGGGGGCATTTTGGCAGGTTATGACGGTATTATGTATGCGTCGAAGTTAGGTGCTGATATTATTAGCTGCAGTTGGGGTGGCTCAGGCTATTCTCAAGAAGAACAAGATGTAATAAATACTGCAACAGAAAGAGGCTCACTTGTTGTTGCAGCAGCAGGCAATGGGGG
>DAOTPH010000153.1:0-4649 GCA_035451765.1 Bacteroidota bacterium
CGATAAAATGTCCAGAGGAATTCAATTTCTCTTTAAAAAATATAACGTAAAATTAGTTGTGGGAAATGGCTCTATTAAGAGTCCAACACAAGTGGAGGTCCACGATAAGGATGGCAATCTTACCGATATAATAAATGCAAAAAATATAATTATTGCAACGGGAGCGCGCCCACGTATGTTCCCAGGGATTGAGGTGGATAGAAAGGGCATTATAACAAGTCGTGAAGCAATGATTCCCGATAGAGTTCCTGAATCAATTATTATTATGGGTGCTGGTGCGATTGGAGTTGAATTTGCTTATTTCTATAATTCAATTGGTTCAAAAGTGACTATCATTGAAATGATGGATAGAATTCTGCCAATTGAAGATGAAGAAATTTCAAAAGAACTTGCTAGAATATATAGAAAATACGGTATAACATTATTAACAAAGACAAAAGTAATTTCTGCCACGGCACAGGATAAAAGCATAGAAGTTAAAGTGCAAAAAGATGATGGCACAGAAACAACATTAACAGGTGAGGTAGCTTTAAATGCTATTGGAATACAGGCGAATACTGAAAATATTGGATTAGAAAATATTGGGATTGAATTGCAAAAAGGATTTATAAAGGTTAATAATCATTTGCAAACAAATATACCGAATGTTTATGCAATTGGCGACGTTGCAGGCGCACCTTGGCTTGCTCATAAAGCATCAGCTGAGGGGATTGAAGCAGCAGAATTTATTGCGGGGCATAATACAAAAGGAATTGATTATAATAACATACCTGGCAATACATATTGCATTCCACAAGTGGCAAGCGTAGGACTTACAGAAGCAAAAGCCAAAGAACAAGGCTATGCCGTAAAAATTGGCAAATTTCCATTTTCAGCAAGCGGGAAAGCAACCGCAATTGGTGAAACTAATGGATTTGTCAAAGTTATTATCGACGAAAAAAATGGTAATATTTTAGGAGTTCATATGATTGGTCCTGATGTAACTGAGTTAATTGGCGAGGCAACACTTGCTCGCTCAGTTGGTGCAACAGGAACGAATCTGTACAAGACTATACACGCACATCCAACATTAAGTGAAGCATTGATGGAAGCAACAGCAATCGCATATAATGAAGCAGTAAATATATAAACTAATATGAATATTCAAGAAGAATTAAATTTTGATGAATTTCCAATTCCATCCTATGAGCAATGGAAAGATGAAGCAATTAAATCACTCAAGGGTGGAGATTTTGAGAAAAAACTTTTTACGAAAACTATCGAAGATATTATTATCAAACCTATTTATAATTTAAATGACATAAGAGATAATCCATTATATAATTTTCAATATCCAGGGATTACTCCATATAATCGTGGCGATAACCCAATGGGCTATAAAGTTAGCTCATGGTTAATTGCACAAGCAATCCCCTACCCTGATTTAAAGCAATTTAATTCCGCTTTGCAAAATGATTTAGCAAATGGACAAAATGCTATAAATATTAAGATAAGAGGTAGAAATAATCAAGAAAGGCAAATTAAATATGGGCTTGAGCTAAATAATGTTGATGATTTTGCTAATGCATTTAATAATATAGATTTATCAAAATATCCTATCTTTTTTTCTACAGATGATTTTTTCTATGATTTTTCCAAATTATTAGGTGATTATTTAAAAAAATCAAATATTGATTTTGCACAGTTGCAGGGAAATATTGGCGCTGATATTTTTAGTAAGTTATTATCAACAGGGAATTTAACATTACCACTAGACAAATATTATGAACAAATTGCAGAATTGATAAATCAATTTAATGATTCAAAATTTGGTGTAATAAATGTAAATGGCGCGTTATTTCACAATGCGGGCGCAAATGCAATCGAGGAATTGGCTTGTGCTTTCACGGAAGCAATTGAATATATTAATGCTTTGCAATTGTTTGACTTAGATATTGATAAAATTGCTCCAAAAATGCGATTTTCTTTAGGAATTGGTTCAAATTTCTTTATGGAAATTGCTAAACTCCGTGCTGCACGTATTATATGGACAAAAATCATTCGAGAATACGGCGGAAATGAGCAATCGCAAAAAATGTTTATTCATTCACAAACTTCATTGAGAAATAAGACAAAATTCAATCCCTGGTCAAATATTATGCGGAATTCCACTGAATGCCTTGCAGCAATACTGGGCAATTCAAATAGCATTGAAGTTGGATTTTTCGATTTTGCTTATGGTTATCCAAGCGAGTTATCGAGACGACTTGCAAGAAATACACAACTTATATATCTCAATGAATCGCATTTACTTGATACAATCGATCCTGCCGGGGGTTCATATTATTTAGAAGAATTAACTTATGAAATTTGCATAAGAACCTGGCAGAAAATCCAAGAAATAGAAACAAAAGGAGGATTTTTTGAAAATATCAAAAATGGAAATATTCAAAATGAAATTAAACAAACAGCTGATAATCAAATAAAAGATTATCATACTAGAAAATTAGTGCTTGTCGGTACAAATAAATATCCGTTATTAAATGAAAAAATTCTTGAAGATTATATAAAATTTGAATATAATGAAGTAAAGCAATCTGAACAAAATAATAAAATAAATATTGAGCAATTAAGAGATGTTCGATTTGCAAAAGATTTTGAAAAATTGCGTGAAAATGCAAATACTTATAAAGGAAAAAATGGAGCATTTCCATATCTCACATTATTTAATTTTGGTGAATTATCTGAATATAAACCACGCAATGACTTTTCAACAGAATATTTGCAAATTGGCGGATTTGACATTAAATCGACTCCTGCATTTCCATCTTCTGCGGATGCAATGAAATATTTACTCGAAAATCCAAGCAATATTATTACAATTTGCTCAAGTGATGATAAATATATCAATATCGTTCCTGAATTTGCACAAATGGTAAAGAAGTTCAAGCCCTTGACTTATATAATTCTTGCGGGCTACCCAAAAGAGCAAATTGATTTATATAAACAACTTGGCGTAGATGATTTCATTTATTTAAATTCTGATGTTTATGAAACGCTTTTAAGAATCCAAAAAATTAATCTAATTTCATAAAATAGAAAAGGATATGAACATACTAAATTTTTCAAAAATAGATTTCGACTTGTCAGAAATTAAACAAATTAGTAAAGATTGGGAAAATGCAATTAAAATTAATGGATTTTCAACTGATTCATTAAAAAATGCAGATACACTCGAGAATATCAATTTAAAGCCACTTTATAAAAGAGATGATTTGAAGGATTTGAAGCATTTGACTTTTACAGCGGGAATTCCACCATATTTGCGCGGACCTTATGCTACAATGTATGTTGCGAGGCCCTGGACAATACGGCAATATGCGGGATTTTCAACAGCAGAGGAAAGCAATGCATTTTATCGTAGAAATTTAGCAGCAGGACAGAAGGGATTATCAATTGCTTTTGATTTGCCAACACATCGCGGATATGATTCAGATAATCCTCGAGTGATGGGAGATGTCGGAAAAGCGGGTGTTGCTGTGGATTCAATTCTGGATATGAGAATTCTATTCGATAGCATACCCCTTGATAAAGTTTCAGTTTCAATGACAATGAATGGCGCTGTTTTGCCTGTGCTTGCGTTTTATATCGTAGTCGCCGAAGAGCAAGGTGTGCAATTATCTCAACTATCGGGAACAATTCAAAACGATATATTAAAAGAATATATGGTGCGAAATACATATATTTATCCGCCCGAAATGTCTCTGCGTATTATCTCTGATATATTCAAATTCACATCTCAAAATATGCCAAAATTCAATAGCATTTCTATTTCAGGTTATCACATACAGGAAGCTGGAGCTCCTGCGGATCTCGAACTCGGCTATACACTTGCGGATGGATTGGAGTATGTCCGGGCGGGATTAAATGCGGGGATTGATATTGATGCTTTTGCGCCTCGACTATCGTTTTTCTGGGGAATTGGAATGAATTATTTTATGGAAATTGCAAAACTTCGTGCGGGGCGTGTGCTTTGGGCAAAACTTATAAATCAATTTAATCCAAAAGATCCCAAGTCTCTTGCATTACGAACACATTCTCAAACATCAGGATGGAGCTTGACTGAGCAAGATCCTTTCAATAATGTTGTTCGAACAGCACAGGAAGCACTTTCTGCTGCCCTGGGGCATACTCAATCATTGCATACAAATGCATTGGACGAAGCACTTGCATTGCCAACAGATTTTTCAGCACGTATTGCTCGGGATACTCAGATCTATTTGCAAGAGGAAACATTTATAACTAAGTCAATCGATCCTTTTGGTGGTTCATATTTTCTTGAAAATTTGACAAACGATTTAATGCACCGTGCTTGGCAACATATTATTGAAATTGAAAAGCTTGGCGGTATGACAAAAGCAATTCTTACAGGCATTCCAAAAATGCGAATTGAAGAAGCATCAGCAAGGCGCCAGGCAAAAATTGATTCAAATGAAGAAATTAGAGTTGGAATAAACAAATATCAAGTAAAAGAAGAAACCAATATCGAAATTTTGGATATTGATAATACAGCAGTGCGTGAAAATCAAATTGCACGATTGCGTGAATTGAAAAGCCAACGCAATGAGCAAGAGGTAAAATCCGCACTTGAAGCAATCACAAGAGCAGCA
>DAOTPH010000154.1:0-4618 GCA_035451765.1 Bacteroidota bacterium
ATGGGCAGTAGGGTCATTATCAATTGTAACAGTGTTGTGAGCTTCTGCAATAATTTCATTATTCTTTACTATTACAGCACCAAAAGGTCCGCCACCTTTAGCAATTCCAATCTTTGATAATTCGATAGCACGGTCTATAAAATTATTATTCACAAATATTCCAAATTTATATATATAAAATTAACAATTTTCTCTAATTTTGAGTTATTTTTTAAATTAATTTAGGAGTATTTAATGTTAAACAAAATTAAAACAGTATTTTTATTTCTAATTTGTTTATTTATATTGAATTCCTGTTCAAATAATAAACAAGAAACATATAAGATTCCCGAAATCAATCGACAGCAGCATAACTTGAATAGCCAAGATCTTTTTTCATTTCAGCGAATTAGCGAGTCAACTGTATCACCCGATGGGAAATGGGTTGCTTTTATTGTTGCAACTCCATCAATTGAAGACAATAAGATATACTCTGATTTATGGGCTATGAATCTTGAGACTAATGAATTGATACAAATCACAAATGACAAATTTTCTGAATCAAATCCAACTTGGTCTCCCGATTGCAAAAAATTAGCTTATATATCTAATAAAGAATCAACTCCGCAAGCTTATGTAATGGAATTTCCAAAAGGTGCAACAAAGAAAATTACTTATGCAAAAAATGGTATTTCAAATCTTTTATGGTCACCCGATGGTAAATTTATAATTTATTCATCTGATGTAAAGATGAAGGATGGAGTTGAGGATCAATATCCAAATTTGCCAAAAGCTAATGTAAGGATATATGACCAATTACCTGTGCGCCACTGGGATGAATGGGAAGACAATATGTATAATCATTTGTTCATTTCCCGTGCAAATGGTGAACCCTTTGGTGATGGAAGCAAAGCAATAGATTTAACACCAAATATAAAATTTGATGTTCCTATGAAACCTTACGGTGGTAGGGAAGAGCTTGCATTTTCACCCGATGGAAAAGAAATTGCTTATACTGCAAAATTCGATAGTGCTTATGTATTTTCAACAAATTCTGATATTATCATTACAAGACCTGATTTGACTGAATTTTCGATGAAAGCCTTTTTTGTAAAAGTGGAAAAGACTCAACTAAAATATGCAGGAGAAAAGAATATAACTGATGGTATGATGGGTTATGATAAGGACCCAATGTATTCTCCTGATGGCAAATGGATTGCATTCAAAAGCCAGGAACGTGCGGGATTTGAGTCTGATAGAATTAGATTAATGCTTTATAATCGCGAAACGGAACAAATCACTGAATTAACAAAGAATTTTGACCAATGGGTTGATGAAGCAGTATGGTCCCCCGATTCAAAAAAGATTTATTTAACAGCAACAGATTCAGGTAGTTATGGATTGTTTGAGTTCCAAATAGCAGATAATAGTTACCGAAGATTATCTCAAAGAAATTGGAATTATGGGTCAGGTTTGGCAATTACACCTGACGGTAGCAAATTGATTTTTGGTAAGCAAAACTCAAATCATCCCCTTGAATTGTATACTCTTGAGATTGGGTCATTAAAAGAAAAGCAATTGACTCATTTCAATGATGAGCGTTTGAAATACATTAATCCTGTAAAATTTGAGGAACGTTGGTTTACATCTCCCGATGGTCAAAAAGTGCAAGCTTGGATATTCTATCCACCAAATTTCGATTCGACGAAAAAATATCCAATGATAACATTTTTGCAAGGTGGTCCTCAAAGTATGACTAGCCCTGATTTTCATTATAGATGGAATTTTAATTTATTTGCGTCGCAAGGTTATGTTGTAATTGCAACAAATAGGCGAGGTTCTCCAGGGTTTGGGCAAGCTTGGGTAGATGCAGTTAGCAAGGATTGGGGAGGCAAGCCAATGGATGATATCCTAGCTTGCACCGACCAGTTTAGTCAAATGCCATTTATTGATAAAGATCATCGTGCAGCAATTGGAGCAAGTGCGGGAGGATATGCTGCATTTTGGCTCGAGGGACATCATCAAGGCAGATTCAAGGCATTTGTAGCGCATTGTGGTGCATTTGATTTGATTAGCGATTACGGTTCAACTGATGAGCTTTGGTTTCCGAATTGGGAATATGGTGGACCTTATTGGGATCCTGCTGCGCGACCAAATTATGAGAAAAATTCCCCACACAATTATGTGCAGAATTGGGATACACCAATACTTATAAGTACAGGCGAATATGATTTCCGTTTGCCGTATACTCAAAGCTTAGAAGCATTCACCGCAGCACAGGTTAAAAATATACCATCTGAGATATTGATATATCCAAATGAAACGCATTTTATATCGAAACCCCAAGATTATCTTGTTTGGTTCGATAAAGTAATGAAATTTTTGGATAAATACTGCAAATAATAAAAAAAGCCTCATCGTCGGGGGGAAGTGACGGTGAGGCATGCAGCATAAAGAAGTTTGGCGACTCCCGTCGTCGAGCGGGAAACGAGACTCGAACTCGCGACCCTAACCTTGGCAAGGTTATGCTCTACCAACTGAGCTATTCCCGCTTATCATTTTTTTAGAATTCAAAATTAAATAATTTTGAATTAATAGCCAAATTTTTATTTTATAAAGAACATATAATGGCAATAATATTAACAAATATCTTGCCAAATTATTGTATTGTGCTATAAAATCCTAATTTTTCTTCGATTTCTTCTGCATAATAAATGCGTTTTAAAAATAATCCTTTTGCAAAAGCAAATCCTGAAGCAAGGGCTCTATTCTCCTTTTCAAAAGAATTTCGTATATCTTCTTTTGTGCGCTTTCCCCTTGCATAATCAATCATTACACCCACTAAAGCTCTGATCATACCATATAAAAAATGATTTGAAATAATAGTATATTTATAAATATCACTGGGTAATTTTTCCCATTCTGACTTGCTAATAATACAATTATTATTTTTTATATCTTCATTAATTTTTGAAAATGTCGTAAAATTGTGGGCACCGAGAAAAATGCTTGCAATTTCAAATAATTTGGATTCATTAATATTAAATTTCAGATCTGTGATATAATTCCTTTGAAAAACGGAAACATCTTTTCCTAAATAATAATTATATTCTCTCGCAATTGCGTCAAAGCGGGGATGAAAGGCGAAATCAATATATTTTGCTTTTTTTATTTTTATGTCATTAGGAAGTTTTGAATTCAGAGCAATTGCAATTTTATTTTCTGGAACCAATATTTCATCAATTTTTGCCGAAGCTACTTGCCCCTTGGAATGCACACCTGCATCAGTACGTCCTGCACCAATAAAATTAACAGATTGAGATGTTAATTTTTTCCAAGCGATTTGCATTTCATTTTGAATAGTATCCGCATTATTCTGAATTTGCCATCCCGCATAATTTGTTCCATCATATTCTATAAGACAAGCAATTGAGAGCATATCAAACTGTATTAGTAATTAAATCGTTTATATATATAATTTCAAAAATAATATATCAGATGAAAAGAATCATCATAATTTTGACAATTCTATTTAGTTCTATAAATGCAAGTTACTCAGAAAAAATCCTTATTCCGATGGATTTAGCGCAATCTGACCATTTAAAAGCTTACGGAATTGTGTATTGGACGTTGAAATTACCGCAAAATGTAGATTGGTTGCTTAATTATCGTGGCGGTTCATTTTTGACAGATTATCGCGATGATATTATTGCTGAATTGCGTATTCGTGGTGTTTCATTTGAAGTACTTTCGGACGACGACGCAGATGAAATTTTAACTATGATTAAGGGCAACAATGTGAATATGGATGATGTTTTGCTTGAGAAAGCTCCGAAAATTGCTGTATATGTAGCACCTGGAAATAAACCGTGGGATGATGCTGTTCGATTGGTGCTTGAGTATGCGGAAATCCCTTATGATATGATATGGGATGAGGAAGTAGTACGAGGCGATTTGAAAAAATATGACTGGTTACATCTACACCATGAAGATTTCACAGGCCAGTACGGTAAATTCTGGGCAAATTATCAAAACCAACCTTGGTATATCCAGCAAGTTACATTAAATGAAAATATGGCAGCTAAGCTTGGTTTTGCAAAAGTATCTGAGATGAAAAAAGGAGTGGTTCTGAAAATGAAGGAATTCATAGCAAATGGGGGATATATGTTTGGAATGTGTAGCGCCACTGATACGTGGGATATTGCTCTGGCTGCATTGAATGTGGATATTTGCCCTGAAATGTTTGATGGCGATCCTGCAGACCCTCAAGCAAATTCAAAACTTGATTTTTCGCAAACTCTAGCATTTGAGAATTTTCACGTTATACTTGACCCATATATTTATGAATATTCTGATATTGATGTCAATCCTGCTGAAACTGTTGTAAATCCCGAAAGTGATTATTTTACTTTGTTTGATTTTTCTGCAAAGTTTGACCCATTACCTACGATTTTAACACAAGATCATGCTAATATAATACACGGTTTTATGGGGCAAACAACAGCTTTCCATCAGCGATTTATTAAAAAGAATGTAATTATATTAGGCCAAAAAGAGGGAACCGATGAGGTTAAATATTTAATGACCAATTTCGGAAAGGGATTTCTTTCTTGGTATGGTGGGCACGATCCTGAGGATT
>DAOTPH010000155.1:0-4605 GCA_035451765.1 Bacteroidota bacterium
TTCACTGGATATGGTGGATGCGTCTTTGGTGGTTGTTGCTTTGGATTTGTTTTCATTTCTTCAAAGATAACTTCAATTGCTTTATTCAGCTGCTCATCTGTACCACTCCATTCTAAAGCGGGATCATTCTCAATCTCTATATCGGGATCTACACCGCGATCCTCAACTACCATTGTTCCGTCTGCACTAAAATTCCAGAATTCAGGACGCATTAAATAACTGCCATCAGTAAATGGTAACGGTCCTCGAATTCCAATAATACCTCCCCAGGTCCGCATTCCTATAACCTTGCCGAGCTTGTATTTTTTAAATTGGTATGGAAACATATCACCATCTGACATTGATAATTGATTTACTAAGCAAACCAGAGGTCCTGGCATAACGGCATCGGGAAGCGTAGAAATAATTTGTTGATTCCGTGCTTGTTCAGCCATTGCAATTTCACGGCGCAACCTCTCAATTATTAATGATGAAACATTTCCACCACCATTATATCTATCATCTATTATCAAGCCTTCCTTTTGCAATTGTGGATAAAAGTACTTGACAAATTCTCGCAATCCATTGTCAAATCCCATATCGGGAATTTGAATATACCCAATTCGTCCGTTGGTTGCTTTTTCGACTTTTCGACGATTATCTTCAACCCAATTCAAGTATATAAGTTTATCTTCAGATTCAATTGTTTTTACATATATTTCTCTTGCACCATCTTTTGCTGGTTTGGAATTAACTAATAATTTTACAAATTCATTTGCCTTATTAACAAGCAATTTGTTTGGTTGATTGATAGCTGTTAATGGTTCATCATCAATTGCAATAATATAATCACCAACTTTTACATTTAATCCAGGTTCTGTGAGTGGGGAACGAGTATCATTATCCCAGTTTCTGCCTTCAAAAATCTTTGTTATTTTATAGAATCCTGTCGGTTCATCAAGTTCATAACGTGCGCCAAGTAATCCAATTTTCTTTGGTTCAACTTTTGGCATATCGCCTGCACCAACATAACAATGACCTGCGTCAAGTTCTCCAATCATTTCGCCGATAAGCAATGTTAAATCATAACGATGATTTACATAAGGAACTAATTTTCCGTATCTTTCCCTCATTGCATTCCAATCCAATCCATTCATATTTGGATTATAAAAGAAATATTTCATTTGTCGCCAAGCTTCATTAAACACTTGATTCCATTCTGCACGCCTATCCAAAGACATTTCCATTTTATCAAGGTTGAGCTTGCCTTCCTTTAAATCTACTTTTGAATCAAGTTTTGTGATGTAATAATCACCCCCTTGATTGATTAAAATTGATTTTCCATCATTTGAAATTCGATAACTTCTATATTTTCCTAGCTCTGTTTCTTTTTTATCCTTCAAATCAAAAACATAAAGGGTTGGCTCAACACCATCTTTATAACGAGCATAATATATCTTGTTTTCAAATGCATATAAACCATAATAATTCCCATTTAATATTGGAAATTCAAAAATTCTATTTTGAATATCGTCAAAATCAATTTTTATAGAATTATCGGGATTTGTTTTTTCCGCTGACTTAGTCTTTTTCTCAGTTTTAGACTTTGTATTTTGGTCCTTAGCTGATGTTGAATCAATTTTTACAGGTGATTCACCTTCATATTTTGCAAATGGATTGATTACATCTTTTCTCAAAGCAATACCGAAAATAGTTTGCATATCATTAAAAATGTAATTATACTCAAAGTTTCCTGTTTTCCCATCAAAATGTCTATCCGATACAAAATATAAATAATTCCCTTTTGGATCCCACGTTGGTTGTCCATTTTGGAAATACTCATTTGTAATTTGATATGATTTATTTTCTTTGAGTGAATATAAATAAATCACGGGAAAACGATTCTCAGCATAATCTGTATATGTTATCCATTGGCAATCAGGTGAAAACGAAAAATCTCTAATTTCCCAAACCTTTGAATTTGCGATAGTCCTAACTTGTTTTGTAGCAACATCGATTAAATATAGATTCATTAGTTTATCTGAATTCAAAATCATTTTACTATCGGGTGACCAAAGCAATTCCCAGCGATATGATTTTGCATCATTAGTTAACTGGATTAATCCCGTTCCATCAGGCCTGATAAGATAAATTTCATCTTCTCCTGTTTTATCAGAAATAAATGCGATATATTTACCATCGGGTGACCACTGAGGATTTCTATCGTGTACACCATTAGATTTAGTCAAATTAATAATATTGCCTTTTTCAGCTGGCACTACAAAAATATCACCCCGTGCTGAGAAAAGTCCAAATTTTCCATCGGGAGATATTTCAAAATTTTCTATGTTATCTTTAACATTGACAATTTGGGTACGAACTAAAGGAAAATCCTCGGCAATTTGGACAGGTACTTTCTGATATTTTTCTGTCGTTGTATTTAATAGATAAATCTCGCCACCATTTGTAAATGCAATATTACCTGCGCCAAGAGATGGAAATTTTACATCATATTCTGTAAAATTAGTAACCTTGCGTGTTTCTTTTGTATTTAAATCATAAACAAACACGTTCATAGTTCGGTCGCGGTCTGATAAAAAGAAAATCTTATTTCCCACCCACATTGGAATTATATCCTGGGCGGGATTATCTGTAATTTTTGTAGTTTTCTTAGTTGCAAAATCATAAATCCATATATCATCTGCTTGTCCTCCGCTATATCGTTTCCACATTCGGAACTCACGAAAAATTCTATTAAAGGCAAGTTGCTTTCCATCGGGTGAAAGAGATGCAAAGCCTGCTCTCGGCAATTCGACAATTTGTGGTAATCTGCCTGTTGTATCTACAAAATAAAGATTCCCGACAAGTGAATTCCAACTATCTTGTCTTCCACGGTAAAGAAGTCGTTTGCCATCTGGTGTCCATTGCATAATAATTTTATCGGGACCCATTCGCTCAGGCAAATTTGGAATATCCACACCATAAGTCAAGCGTTTCGGCTCTCCTCCAACGCTTGGAATAGTGTAAATATCATAGTTCCCATCATAGCTACCCGAAAATGCGATAGTTTTACCATCTGGCGAAAACCTTGGAAAGAGTTCCATTCCTGGTGATGTTGTAATTCTGCGAGCAAGTCCACCTTGAATTGGCACAATATAAATATCACCCGCATAGGTGAATGTTATCTCAGTTGCAGATGGATTTGGAAAACTCATTAATTTTGTTTCTATTTGTGCTTGTGCAACGAAACATACACAAATTGCTATTGTAAGAAATGAAAAGATAAATTTTTTCACTTATTATGCCTCATTTTTTATATGTATAATATATGCAAAATTAATAATTTTGAAGTTTGTAGTTATTATTATTTTTCTGATAATGATTATTTATTTTTAATTCTTAATTAAAAATTAAATTTACTAAAAATTTCGATGGATAAAAAACAAAGTATAGAAGTCCTTGTTGCTACAATGAATCAATCTGATTGCAGCTTATATCAAAAGATGAACTTACAAACTGATGCGATTATTGCTAATCAAAGTGATCATTTTGATTACATTGAAGATATAATAAATGGTAAAAGTATCAAAATGATTACAACATCTGATAGGGGTGTTGGCAAAAATCGAAATATAGCTTTATTAAATGCAAGCGCTGATATACTTATATTTGCTGATGATGATATGGTTTTTGTGGATAACTATGAAGATGGAATTATTAAAGCTTTTGAAAGATTACCTAATGCTGATATTATCATTTTTGAAGTTGATATAAATGCTAATCCTGATAGAGAAGATAAAAGAAAAATTAGAAAGATTGGAAGGGTAAGAACATACAACTTTATGCGATATGGAACTTATAGAATTGTATGCCGTCGAAATAGTATATTAAAAAAGAATATTTGGTTTTCTATATTATATGGTGGTGGAGCGCAGTTCTCAAGTGGAGAAGATAATTTATTCTTACGTGAAGCATTAAAAAAACATTTGAGAATATATAAATATCCATTTAAAACTGCTGATATGATACAAAAAGAATCCAGCTGGTTCGAAGGTTATAATGAAAGATATTTTATTGATAGGGGAGTTTTAATTGCCAACGCTTTTCCTGTTCTTAAGTATATAGTCTGTATATATTTTGCTTTTCGATTTAAGTCATTCACAAATGAATATAATGTTATCCAAATTTTTCAATTATTAATTCGTGGTGTAAAAAAATTTAATGAAATGTAATTGAAATATTCTATTGTAAATATATTTTATTGAATCTTATGAAAGAAGACGCAAAATTTTATTTTATAAAAAATAAAGTACTCGAATTCAATCGGTATAATTTTTGCTAATTGAATATTTAAAATTAGATTAAGAACAATGACTTTTTCATTATTTAAAAACAGAAAAAAAGATAGTTCAAAACAAGAGACAAAATTATTGAGTTACATATTAAATGCGATAATATTAATATTAATAATTTTATGTGGTACTTTATTTTTCGCATTTGCTAATAGTGTATTTAATTCACCACGAGTAAATTCTCAATTAAGCAGCGATATTGAAAAAATAAATAATCAGGAAGTAATTCAAGTAAGTATATTGAATTCCACTGTAATTAATGGGCTTGCAAATA
>DAOTPH010000156.1:0-4543 GCA_035451765.1 Bacteroidota bacterium
TAAAAAATAGCAAAGATGAAGATATAAAAAGAGTAATAGTTGATTCCCTTGGCAATTGGCAAATTGATTATGTTCAACCTGATATATATACAATAGAAATATTTTGCGACGAAAATGGAAATGGAAAATATGATTACGGATTGGCTTATCCTTATCGGTATTCAGAATTATTTGAGATTTACGACCAAAAAATTGAGGTCAAGCCACGCTGGAATATCGAGAAAATTAACTTAACATTTCCGACACATTTTCAATTTAAGAAATGATCTTATGAAATTTATTTATGATAAATATCAAAATACGGCTGAAGATTTTAAAAAATTTATGATTAATTCATTTCAAATTAAATCTGATATTTATAAACGTAATTTAATTCAGTGCCAAAATGATTTATCTAATCAAAATATTCACGACTTACGAGTCGCTTGCCGAAGATTTATAACTGTTTTAAATTTATATAAAATTATTTGTTATTCTTCTTATTTTGATATAATAATTAAAGATATTAAAAAAAACTTCGACAACTTCGGCAGATTACGCGACTATTTTGTTATGATTAATAATTGCAGAAACATACAAAATGATTTCCCAGTCATTATTGATTTTATCAATTATATAGAAAACAAATCTAATAACTTATTGTCAAATATTTCAAAAATTTTATCTAAAATAAATCTTAAAGAATTTGATGCAAAATTCTATTTTCTTCTAAGAGATTTAAAATATCAAAGCTCACAGGATTCCCAAAATTTTACTGCTTTTGAGAATTTTTTGAATGCACATTTGCAATTGATGAAAGATTTATTTTTCAAAATTGACTACTCTTCTCCTGAGACAATTCACAAGTTTCGTATTGCCACTAAAAAATTTAGATATACCTGTGAAATATTAAAAGATTTTGTACCAAATTATAAAGATTTATATACAAAATTGGTGAAAATTCAAGATGATACAGGTATTATACAAGATAATGTTGTGCTTTTTGATGAATTTCGGCGATATACAGAGAAAAAGAATGTGCATAAAAATAAAAATAATGAAAATATTGAAAATTTACTTAATTATTTAAAAAATAGACAAATCAGTCTTATTTCAAATTTCAAGAATGATGAAGAAATTATAAGAAGTATTATAAAATAAAAGCCTTCTTTTTATACAAGAAGGCTTTTATGCAATTTTATAGTAAAAATTATCCAATCAAAGCTTTATAAGCTTTTGCATCAAGCAAATCATTTACCTCCGCGGGATTGGACAGTTCAATTTTTAGCAACCATCCTTCATTATAAGGATCTTTATTGATTGTATCGGGAGCATCATTGAGTTTGCGATTGACTTCCAAAACCTTACCTGAAACGGGTGCAAGAATTTCGGAAACTGTTTTAACTGCTTCAATTGTTCCGCAGCTTTCACCTTTCTTTACTTCAGCAATATCATCAGGAATATCAATATAGACAATATCTCCAAGTTCGCCCTGGGCATAGTCAGTGATTCCAATATAACCAATATTGCCGTCGATTTTCAACCATTCATGGTCGTTTGTGTACTTTAAATTTTCAGGAATATTCATTTTGTTCTCCTATTTAATTTATATTTCTTGCCAATTTACTCGTTCAAGATATTTTGTATCAATTTTTCCCGCAAGGAAATCAGGATTTTCGAGCATCTTTTTATGGAATGGAATTGTAGTTTTTATACCTTCAATCACCATCTCATCAAGTGCCCATTTCATTTTTGCGATTGCTTGCTCACGAGTGCGTCCATAAGTTATAAGCTTTGCAACAAGCGAATCGTAATTCGGAGGAATTATATATCCTTGATACAAATGCGAATCCACTCGCACACCAAATCCCCCAGGAAAATGTAATCCTTCAATCCTACCAGGCGATGGACGCCAATCATTAAATGGATCCTCTGCGTTTATTCTGCATTCCAATGCATAATAAAGAGGTTGTAGCTCCTTTAATGAAAGCTGCTCACCCGCGGCAACCCTTATTTGCTCTGCCACCAAATCATATTTTAATGCTTCTTCAGTTATGGGATGCTCAACCTGAATACGCGTATTCATTTCCATAAAGTAGAAATTTCCTTCATTATCAAGTAAATATTCTATTGTACCAGGTCCGATGTAATTTACAGCTTTAGCACCTGCGGCAGAAATACGCCCCATTCTTTCGCGTAGATTCTGATTAACAGCAAGCGAAGGAGTTTCTTCAATTAATTTTTGATTGCGTCGCTGCAATGAGCATTCACGCTCATTCAGGTGAATTGTATTACCAAATTTATCTGCAAATACTTGTATTTCTATATGCTTAGAATTTGTAATTAATTTTTCTAGATATAAATCTGCGTTGCTAAAAAATGCAAGTGCTTCACTTTGCGTAACATCATAGTATCGCTCAAGTTCAGCCCGATTTTTAATCATTCGCATTCCTTTTCCGCCCCCACCTGCAACTGCTTTCAACATCACGGGATAGCCAATTGAATCGGCAATTTTGATGGCTTCATCCAAATTCTTTAGCACTCCATCGCTGCCTGGTACAACAGGAACCCCTGCATTTCGCATTGTCGTTTTAGCAACTGCTTTATCGCCCATCAATCGAATTGCCTCAGAAGGAGGTCCGATAAATGTAATCAAATGATCCGCGCAAATTTCCGCAAAAATTTGATTTTCAGCCAGAAATCCATACCCGGGATGAATTGCATCACTATGCGTAATATTTGCCGCAGAAATTATTGCAGGTATATTTAAATAGCTTTGCGCCGCAGGTGCTGGACCAACACAGACCGCTTCATCAGCAAATCGAACATGCAATGAATATTTATCAGCTTCAGAATATATTGCAACTGTTTTTATGCCAAGCTCTTTTGCAGCTCGGATTACTCGCAAAGCAATTTCGCCACGATTTGCAATTAGTATTTTATTAAACATAGCAAATGCCAATTAATCAGCACGAATTAAAAATAGTGTCTGACCGAATTCCACAGGTGTGCCATTGTCGACTAATATCTTTTCTATTGTTCCCGAAATATCGCTCTCGATTTCGTTCATCAGCTTCATAGCTTCAATTATGCAAAGTGTTTGCCCTTTGGAAATATGCTTGCCAATTTCAACATAAGGCTCAGCCTCGGGTGATGGTGCGCGGTAGAATGTTCCAACCATTGGCGCCTTTTGCTCGTAAAATCCTGCTTGAGGTTCTTCAATCTTTGGAAGAGGTGAAATTTTTTCCTCTGTTAATACCAAGTTTTTCTGCTGAAGGAAGCTCTGCACCTCCTCGCTTTGTGGTAATATTTCAAATTGATTTTGCAGGTTGTTTGTTGATTTATTTGGAATAAAAGATCTTCTAGAAAATTTTACTTTTGTATCGCCTTCTTCAATTGTCAGTTCATCGAGCGAGCTGTCGTCAAAAATTTTTACAAGTTTGCGCAAGTAATTTAAATCCATATCATCAGATTTATAACAAATGAGGTGTCGGCCGGACTCGAACCGGCGTTCACGGTTTTGCAGACCGTTGCCTAACCACTTGGCTACGACACCAAAATATTTAAGAATACAAAATTAAATAAAAAAAAGGAATTAGGAAAAAAAGTAGAGGTAATTCATGAATTGCCCCTACAAATCAATTTCCGCTTGTATTTCTATTGTTTTTGATAATGCCGTCACTATTTTGCAATATGTCTTGATTTCATCTAATGATAATGTACGACCTTTTCTATCTTTCAACCATTTATCGCATACTTGGTAACCGCCTATATGATATTGCCATACCTCCTGTGGAACATTGCTAAAATATTGTTGCTTATTAATCCAGACCTTGCTCGTTTCATAAACAACTTTTTCAATTCGATTGCTGCCTGCTTCAGGATATTTTGCTATTGGGAAGTCCAATTCAGTTGATTTTAGCAAATGTATATTAGCAAGCCGCTCACCCAATTTTCCTAACGTAATAAATCGTTCATAATCCTTTGTAAATGGGATACGGGGAAAATCTATTTTCAAGAATTCTTTATATTTCTCGCGATATGTATTGCTATAAAGCACAGCATAAATGTAATAAAATATCTCTTCGGGCGATACCTCTTTTTGGAAATTTGCTTGCAATTCCTCAAAAACCTCCCGTTTTATATTTGGTTTTTTCTCGCTCACTATCTGTTCTCCGCTAAATAAATGGTTAATATCAATATCGGGATAGAGATAGAGGGGGAAAAGATAACCTATACCTTTATTACTTAAAGTGATACGGCTTTCAATAATGCTATTTGTAATGAATGCGTGATTAAATTTACCTTCTGCAACTTGTCTTACAGTTATTAATCCAATATTATCAGCAAACATATGTCGCATAACTTTTTTACGCATTCTAAAAACTATATTATCTTGATAATAAATAAATCTTATATCAAATGGTCTATATAAAATTTTTATAATATATGCTCTCCAATCATTATCTTTCAAAAATTCTTCACGCTGTTCCTCAAGTTTCCATTGATAATTTTCATTAATATTTAAAGCCTTCTTTAAATATTTTGTATCATAATTTTTGTT
>DAOTPH010000157.1:0-4512 GCA_035451765.1 Bacteroidota bacterium
TATCAGGATGGTATGAATTTCAAAGTATTAACAATCGAAGCAAAAATGAAACGACAAATTTGTTTGTTTTAGTAAATATGGTCTTTTAGAAATATTATGGATATATGGGATTATCATGAATGCTTTATATTGCCAACCCATCGGGAAGCTCTCGATATTGCTGAACGTATCATTAGCAAACTAAAAGAAAAATATAATATCCGCAATAGTATATATTATAATATTCTTATTGCAATAACTGAAGCAATTAATAATGCAATTAGTCACGGCAACCAACTCGATAAAAATAAGCAAATACATTTTGAAGTTTTCTCAAATAAGAACAATCTGAAAATAATAATAATTGATGAAGGTGAGGGCTTCAATCCGAATGTACTTGAAGATTGCACAAAAGAAGAAAATCTACTGAAGGAAAGCGGCCGTGGAATTCATATAATGAAATCCCTTTCAGATGAATTCTCATTTACCCCTTCGCAAACAGGGACAAAGTTCCAAATGACTTTTTATCTCAATTAGATCTTTTCTCTTTTTTGAATAGCATCTAAAATATCAGTAAGCATTTCACTGCAAATTTCGTTAACAGCCGTATTTATAGCTGGTGCTATAGTTTCAGGAGTATCTTTTGCTCGTGTAATTCTTTTTGTATATAAATTAGTATAAAATAATTGGAATTGCACTGTATCATTTGGGGTATATCCGAGCAAATTGACTTTTACAGATAGTTCTGCAAAGCTTTTATTTTTTTCGTTGTCATTGTAAATTTTAAGATCCAATATTTCACCTTCCAAAATATAAGCTGGAATTAAGCTTGAATTAGAGCTTACCACACCACCTAAAAATGCTTCGCTTTTGCTTAAATAATTCAGCAGTACGCCATTAAATAGTATATCAAAGTCATTTGCCCATCTATAATAAAATAACTTTTCGAACTCTCCCGATGATTTTTCTACCATAAAAATTCGGGGAGAGGAAATATAAGGTGCTTTGAAATCTCGGACCATTAATGTATTCTGAACTTTGGTCTTAGCTGGTTCAACTTTTGGAACAGTAAGTTCATAATATGTAATCTCGGGATAATCGCTTTTAATATTAATACAACCTGAAAGAAAAAATGATATTATGAGAGCTAGAAATATTGGGAAATATGTAATTTTGTAATTCATAGCATTATATTTTTTTCTAAATTAGCAAATAATTAGCAAATATGAAAGTCGATTTATTCAATATATTATTTAAACAAATAATAAACGACTTAGATTATGGAATAGTGCTATTTGTTAATGAGCATATTATTTATGCAAATCTAAAAGCAAAGGAAATATTAAAAATCGAACAAAGAGACAATGAAATGCCATCAATTTTTGGAATTATCAATGAAATTTTTCCTGAAATCTTTGAGCAATTTCAAATGTCTTTTCTCAAAATGCTGACGACAGAAATTTCTTCATTTACATTATCAAATGTTTCAAAGCAGCAGAATATTAATAAAATTATAAGCATTAAAGTCAGTAAAATCCAAAAAGATAATGAAACATATTTCCTTATGGAAATTAATAATCCTTCTGAACAAATCGAAGAATTGATAAAAAGGAATCAATTTGAAATAGAAAAAATTAGGCGGGAATTGTTTAAGAGTCAGCAAACTATTAATAATTCATATCAAATGATAGAAGATGTTAGAAAAGAACGAAATGCTTTGCAAATACAAATTTCAAAATTAGAACAAGATATAACTTTTCTTGAAAAACAATTATCAAAAATATCTATGGAGCGGACACTGTCCCAGTTGAACCATTCGTAGCAGGTTTAGCTAAAATATCACTTGATGATATTATACGCAAAGTAATATTTTTAAAAATTGGTGCAGCAGTTGAGCCACCATAATATACACCTTTAGGACTATCAAGAACGACAATCATAGCAATTTTTGGACTATCTGATGGGAAAAATCCAACAAAAGACGCATTATATTGTGATTTAGAATATCTACCACCAACTAATTGTTGGCTTGTTCCCGTTTTTCCTGCAATTTTTAAATTTTTAATGCGAACAGATTTACCAGTACCATATTCAACAACACCTGTAAGTAGATCTTTCATTACATCCGATGTTTCTTTCGAGATGACGCGTCTAACAATTTTTGGCTTTCCTTCATAAATTATATTGCCATTATCATCAAAGATTGATTTAATAATATAAGGTTTTAATAAATTTCCACCATTTGCAGCGGCGCAATAAGCTCTCAACATTTGCAATGGAGTGACAGAAATTCCATAACCAAATCCAACCCATCTTTGCAAAATGGAATTCATTTCGTCAGGTGATGGAATATGTCCCCTTGCTTCGCCAGGCAATTCAATGTCGGTGAGCAACCCGAACCCAAAATCGCGTATATATTTATAAAATGTATTATGCGGAATTTTTGCAGCAACCTGTGAATAAACGACATTGCTTGACTGATAAGTAGCTTGACGAAAGGTTACAATACCAAGGGGATGCACATCAGATATAACGCTTCCGCCAACCATATAAGAACCGTTCATTCCTGAAAATTTCATTTCGGGAAATACAATTTTCTCTTCTAATGCAGCTGATGCTGTAACTAATTTAAATATTGACCCAGGTTCATATTCATCTGTTATCGCACGATTACGAACAAAGTCAGGCAGACGCTCGCTCGAAATATTAGGATTAAAAGTTGGATAAGATGCCATAGCAAGAACCTCCCCTGTATTTGGATCCATAATTATCACACTTCCCGCATCAGATTGGGTTAATTCAATACCTCTCATTAATTCATATTCTACAATGCCTTGTAAATTGGCGTCAATTGTCAGTGCAATATTTTCTCCATCAATCGGATCGACATTTGGTAACTCTGCTCCTGCATGCAATTGGCGATGAATATCACGCTTGAGTATTAAATATCCCGCCCGTCCCCGCAATATCGTATCGTATTGCAATTCAATACCACTAATTCCCTCTCCCTCAGAATTAATAAAACCAATTATATGCGATGCTAAATTGTTATTTGGATAGATGCGTTCCACATTTTCTTCAATAATTACCCCATAAACTTGATTCTTTTTTAGTTCATCTTTATACTGAATATTTAAAGCCTTTGCAAGAACTACATATTGAGATTCAGTAGATTTCAAAATATTATTAATTTTTGTAGCAGGTATACCTGTGATTTTATTAATAAATCTAATGAATTCTTTTAATTTTTTTATTTCATCAGGATCTTTGATAGTGGCTATTGCTTTAGGATCGAGTGCAACAGTTAAACTCTTCATATTGGTTGCAAGCAATCCATTATTTCTATCATAAATAAGGCCACGATTTGCTTTTTTTTCTATTTTTGTCAATTGAATATCAGATGCAAGATTTTCATATTTTTTATGGTCTAAAATTTGCAATTCGAATAATCTCACAACCAGCAGAATCGATAAAAAACTAAATAGAATTGTTATTCCAAATATTCGCCATATTTTTATATTTTTATATGGCAACTGCGAATTATCTTTCTTTTTCATCTTGGTATTGTTGGTCTGGATTTAAAATAATTGGAGCTTCATCATTAAGCACCATACCGAGATTTTTTTCGGCAATTTCAATAATTCTTTCAGGATTTTCTAATTGAGAAATTGTATGCCTCAAATTTTCATTTTTTGCTCGCAAATCACGCAATTCTACTTCAGATCGATGATTTGCAAGAATTAGCTGATTGACATAATTGACATTATTAATCCAAAGCACAATTACGATAACAGATATTCCTATACCAATCAATAGCTTCCAGCGATTGCGTATGAACCAATTCCGCAATATAATTGATATTTTCAATTTTGTATTTTAATATTCCCCTTAAATGCAAATTAATAAATTTTATTGAATATTACATATTTTTTTGTAATTTGGTAAAATTGTTTTGCAACTTTATCGATATTAAATAGTCTTATTCGTAAAAATATTTAGAAAATGAAAAAGATCCAAAATATAATAAAATCAATTCTATTATTTATCTTGCTCCTTTTAACATATAATTCAATTTATGCACAATCAGGAATTACTTTCCCAGAATTTTCAAAGCGTCTTGAGGTATATTTCGATAAAGATATGATATTAGATATAAAGAAATATTTACCAAGTGATGATAAATATTTGATTTGGGGAATGGATGTTGGTGATTTTTCGGGTGATGGAAATAATGATGTGGCTGTATCAATCAAAATATTGAATGAAAAACAAAAGGTAGTGCGTACATATTTATTTGTGGATATGTATGGATATTTCGTTAAAGTCGGTGAATTCCAATTTCCTTTTATTGACTTACCTTTGGAAGTAGGTGCAAATATTAAGGATGGCACTTGTTATATTACACAAAAAATTAGTCCATCGAATTGGAACTATTATGGGTATCGTTTTGATAAAGGTGTGCTAATTAATTCAGAAAAATTTTCATCAAAAAAATCTAATTTAGTTGATGAAAATTTTTCTGAATTAATTAGC
>DAOTPH010000158.1:0-4478 GCA_035451765.1 Bacteroidota bacterium
ACTCACTATGGCTGGAATATCGATTGAAAGGAGAATCACAATGGAATACAATTTCAAAAGTGATATAAGGTAATTGTTTTCCTTACATTGTTCCTGATATTAATGATACTTTGATTCAATTTAGGATTTCCATCTCAAAACCGTCTTGGATTTCTGACAAAGTGGTGCAGTTAATTGGTCATAAAGCAAAAATCACGGATATTTGCTGGTCACCTGATAATAGTGAATTGATTTCATCGAGTGAAGATGGTAAAATTTATCTATGGAATACAACAACAGGAAAATTAATAAGAGCATTGTTTCAATCACAAATGAATGTAATATCTGGAATAGACCTCTCAATGGATGGGAAGTATATTGCAATTGCGGCAAATGATTCAACTGTCAAAATTTGGGATAAAGATAATGAAATTTTATATAAAGAATTGCATTGTTCCGAATTAATTACCAAAATTAAATTTTCTAATGATAGGGAAAAAGCAATTGGTATTTCGACCAAGGGGAACATTTTTATATGGGATATAAATTCTACAACATTATTAGATTCGAATTATTCACAGAGCTCCACTATAAATGTTATAGCAGTAAACCCAACCCGAAATATTTTTGCAACAGCGAGCAAAGATGGAATTATTAATCTTTGGAATTTATCAAATGGTGATTTTATAAAAACGCTTTTGACGTCTAATTACGAAATTTATGATCTTAAATGGAGTCCCTCAGGTACTTCATTTCTTTTTACAGGTAATGATTCTAAATTGCGGATATATGATATTGACCAAAATAAAATTGTTCAAACAATTTTTGAAAAAGAAAAACCAATAAAAGCAGGCGAGTGGTCTGCAATTAATCCATATATTCTAACTTCAAATGGAAATTATATTGATATATGGAGTATAAGTGATGCCATTTATCAAAAATGCTATGATCAACATTTATCAAATGTATATAGAATTAATTCAGCTCATTCAAGTTCAAAAATTGCAAGTGTTGATAATTCTCACACGATACAAATTTGGTCAATGGATGATTTTCCATTTGAAAAGCCTCAAATTATATTCGATTCATCTTCATTTTTAAGGATCATTAATAAAAAGTTCATTACTCCTGATTTAACATTACCGCTTTGCCAAGTTGGAGATACAATTTATCTTTATTATAATAATTATGTGCAAAATCTAACTAGTAAAAATGAGAATAATCCATTCCCAATCCTTCTTCAGATTGATTCTATATTTCAACCCAAACCTAATCCAACTTATATTATTAAATCAGAGAAATTTCCTTTTTTTATGGATTATAATACTGTTGCTCCCATTGGACTTACTTTTACTCCAAAAACGAATTATGATTTTGCTACAACAATTTCGACAACGTCGTCTTTCAAAACGATAAATTCAAATGTTCAAGTCTCAATTCTGGGAGAATGTGTTGATAAAAAAGCTTACTTTATTGATTATGGGAATGTTCAATTAGGAGAATTCAAGGATACTCTATTTTATTTATTCCAGAATATTAGCCCCCAAAATATTACACTTGATTCAATCAGATTTTTCTATGATTCATCATTTTCCATTATATCGCCCATAATACCATATAATTTGGATGCTTTGGGAGGAGTATTTGTTCCTCAAATTCGTTTTCGTCCTAATAGAATTGGATATTGTTCTGCATTAGCAATATTCTATTTTCATAATTCTTTAAAATTAACGTGCAATTTTTCAGGGTATTCAGTTGGTCCAAAACTGCAAGTTCCACCCGATATTTATTTCGATACTTTAATTTGCGAGACTTCAGAAATAAAATCTATATCCTTAACAAATTCAGGGACAAGCACTTTAAATATTAAAAAAATAACTATTGAGAATAGTATTGGTAATAATTTTAGGATATTATCTAATACAACTTTTGACATATTGCCTGATGAAACAAAAAGTATTGATATTGAATTTAAATCCGATAAGTCAGGAAATTATGTAGCAGTACTTAAGATTCTTACAAATTTACAATCTAATTTAGATTCAATTACTTATATTAATTTATTCTCAAATAAAGAAACGATATTATTAGATACATTAATTAATCCTATTATTTTCAATCCATTAAATGATTCTGATAGAATACAAAAAATAATTGAAATTAAAAATTTTGGCTCAATTCAATCAAATTTTAAAATTATTAATAAACCTAACTGGTTTATAATTGATAGCATTATTTACGATTATCCTATATCATCTATTTATTGCACTTTTTTTGGTGGAGGTAATCTCACTCAATATCTTGATTCTATTCTTTTACAAGATGAATGCGACAAAGTTTATAAAATTGATTTACAAGCATTAATTAATTATAAAGTTGCAATTCTTAAAATAGTTGATTCTATTGATTTAGGTATAATTATATGCCCTAGCGAGGTCGAGCAGAAAATTCAAATCGAAAATCTTGGTGATACTACTTTAATTTTATCCAGCTTTTCATTTCTTAAAAATATTAATTTCTCAATAAAATCCAATTTTCCAATTTATATCCAACCCAATGAAAATTCTGATATAATTGTCACTTTTGAAAATGCTGCTGATGGATACTATCGCGATACATTACTAATCGAGACTAACGCTCAAAATTCAGATAATGGAATTATTAAAATACCTATTCAAGCTGAGGTGAGAAATATTAAATATGAAATATCAAACGAGATTTTTGATTTTGATACTTTATTGATAAATCAAAAGGATACTTTGATTTTCTATATAAAAAATTATAGTTTGTTTCCTATCAATTTAACTTTGACAAGTTCAAATCCTAATTTTATATTATCAGATATATCTCTTACAATTTCAGCAAATGATTCCATTCAAAATAGTATTATATATAATGGAAATACAAAATCAGGAAATGATCTTGGAAAGATTTTTATTCGAGATACTTGTGGGAAGGAAATGGAAATTTTAACAAAAGCATTTATTACTGATGAAAAAGAAATTTATTCAATTTCGCTCTTAAAACCCAATCCTACTACTGATATTTCTTATATTGAGATAACATCTAATAAAAACATATTTTATGAAATAAAAATTTATGATCTTCAAGGGAAACTCGTATATGAATATCCCCGTGTAGATAATTTTACAGGATTTGTAAGCATTCCTTTAAATACCCAAGAAATTGCGATAGGAGTATATGTTGTAGAAATTAATACACCAAAGGGAAGAACAATAAGAAAATTAATAAAATTGCGATAAATCATTGTTCAAAATTTCTTATACTAAAGAAATACAGAATTGAAATCTAATTCGTTAATTATACATTAATAATTTTGCAAAATGAAAAAAATATTATTTTCACTTCTTTCGATTATTTTACTCTCAAACTCGGTTTGGTCGAAAATTCTTATGCAGCCTTATCTTCAAGCTGTCACTGATAGCTCAATTGTGATTATGGTTGAATCTGATTCTCCCGAACCAATTTCAGCTAATTATGGAACATCAACAAATTCGTTGAATTTATCAGCAAAAACCCTTTTTTATAGAACAACTGATACTGAACCAAAAACTTATGTACATCGAGTTTATTTAAACAATCTCATTCCTGATAGCAAATACTATTATTCAATCTCAGAGAATGGAGCGAATTACCAAGGTAATTTTACGACTTCACCAAAAAATGATAACAACTTTACATTTGCAATAATGGGGGATTGCCGCTCACAAGTTAAAATTCATTCTAAAATTTCTGAAGATATTGCTGCACACAATCCCAATTTTTCTATTTATCTTGGTGATCTTTGCTTTACATCATCCTATTCAGCGTGGAAAGATGAATTCTTTATTCCTGCAGAATTAAAACTCAGCGCCAATGTTCCATTTGCAAATGCAATTGGAAATCATGAAGGTTCAAAACCAAATACTTATGCTTTTACTCAATCGCCTGATATTAATAATAAAGAAGATTTAGGCTATTTTGATTTTTATTCAGGACCTGTTCATTTTATAGTTTTAAATACAGAAGTCGGTTTATCAAAAAATTCCAAGCAATATCAATTTGTGAAAAATGCTTTAGAAAATAACAAAGGAAAATTTATAGTTGTAGCAGCGCATATTCCCGCTTATGTTGGGGGTGGCCACGGTGAAAATCAAAATGTTATAGCACTTACTAAGCAATTGCTCGAACCAAATAAGGTTGATATTGTGCTTGCGGGTGATTCACATTTTTATCAGCATAACCTTGTCAATGGCATCCATCATTTGATTATTGCAGGTGGTGGTGCTCCTCTATATACACCCAAATCAAAAGATTACACCATTACAACATCAAAATCCTATTGCTACGCAATCGCGAATTATTCAGAAAATATGCTGACAATAACCGTCTATGATATAGATAATAAAATATTAGATACAATAAAAATCAAGAAATAATATAATTTTTGCTCTGGCATATTTTTAACGCTATGCAGCATCTGGAGATTTAAATAAGAT
>DAOTPH010000159.1:0-4450 GCA_035451765.1 Bacteroidota bacterium
ATTCAATTGCGTCTTGCGATAAAACTGTATCGCCATCTTTAAATAATTTCTTTGCTGCTATCATCATATTGGGTTCAAATGGTTTCACAATAAAATCCCGCCTTCCTTCATTGTATTTTCCAACAATTGCAAGTTCAAAAGATTCAAAACCATTTTCTAAAATATATCCTTTAAAAATTGGGTAATATTTCTCGCCTTGAACCAATGGTTGCTGATAACTTCCATCTTTTGAATTTGATTTAAGAGAAAAAGATTTTGTATTGGAACTAATAAATTTGAGATCAGTTCCAACGGGGTTCCCTGTCTTATCTTTTACTGTGCCTTGCAGCAATGTTACGTTTGCACCTTGAAATGAAAATGTAGTGAAAGGTAGAAGTACAAAAACAATTAATAATATTATTTTTCTCATATTAACTATTGAATTTTATAATAACATCAGCAAATTTCTTAATAAATTCATTAAAATTAGATTTATTTAAAATTATTGAATTATTATTTTGAGTTATTAGCACAGAATTATCATTATTAAAAATGAAATTAAAGGAATTTGCATAATTATTATCGATTTTGTTCTCTTTTGCTGCCTTATTATTATGTTTTTCAATTAAATGAGGTTCAATAGTCCTTTGAGCAGCTTTTCTAGCAAGGGAATCGCAATATTCATTTAATTCATTCCCGTTATGTCCTTCCACCCATATAAATTCCACATCAAAATTTTGCAAATAAGCATAAATTTCCTTCCATAAATCTAAATTTTTTACTTCTGTCTTATCCTTTTTCTTCCAATTATTGACCGCCCAATTATTAAGCCATTCATTATTTATCGCATCGCAGATATACTTTGAATCGCAATAAATCTTGACTTTTGGCTTTTGCTCTATATTTATTTTGTCATATTTTTCAGATATAAATTTAAGAGCAGAAACAACAGCATTGAGTTCCATTTGGTTATTTGTAGTATTATCAGCAAAATCAACGCATTCATATTCCTGCCCATCAATTTGTATAACCCATGCATAGCCACCAGGTCCAGGATTTCCCGAGCAAGCCCCATCAGTATAAATAATTATCTCAGGTAAAGAATACATAAAGATTTTATCAAAATAAATTTAAAAAACGAAAGTAATTTATAAATCTTGTTTTTAATATAGATTGCAAATTCCATCTTAAAAAGTGTGGGCGGATGTGCCTTACAGGTGGCTAAAACCACCTATTGCAAATTCCCCCTTAAAAAAGGGGGTAGGGGGATGTTCCTATGCACCATATTGCTTCAGCCCTCTGCATAAATCAGATGCAGGTGATGCACCATAGTGCTTCAGCCCTCTGCATCATCGGAATTGACATCCCCCTACCCCCTTTGAATTAAGGGGGAATTCTGCACCAAGATGGTGCAGGCACATATAATAAGACCACATACATTCCAGCCCCCAATACCTTCACTACTTTTTTAGGGTAGACTATTTAAAATTATATACTATATTAAATAAATCTCTTATTAAATATAGTGTTTATTACATTTTATTTTTGCAATTTTGTTTTTTTATCATTTTGTAATTATAAGAAAGTGAGATGAAATGAGTATAAGTTTAATAGCAAGAGACATAAAAGAATCTGCAACATTAATGATAAACGAAAAAGCTGCAGTTCTTAAAGAAAAAGGTGAGCCCATTATTCATCTTGGAGGTGGCGAACCGAAAAGCAAAGCACCAATGAGCGCACTACTCGCTGCTACATCAATAATAAATTCAGGAGAGGTACGCTATGCCCCCGCTGATGGAATTCCCGAATTAAAACAAGCAATAATTAAATATACAGAAGATTATTATAAAATTAAAGTTGCACCAGAAAATGTAATTGCATCAAGCGGAGCAAAACAAGCAATAATGGTTGCCCTCCAAGCAATTTTAAATCCTCAAGAGGAAGTGATGTTTCCCGCACCATATTGGGTAAGTTATTCTGAGATGGTTAAAATGTGCGGTGCAATTCCTGTCCCTGTTTTGCCAGAGGATGGATCTTTCCAACCGAGAATTGAAGATTTTGAAAAGAGATGTACGTCTTACACAAAAGCTGTGATTATCAATTCACCAAACAATCCAACAGGAGCAGTATATTCTCGACAATTTATTAAAGATATTGTTGATTTTTGCGAAAAGAAAAGTCTTTATTTAATTATGGACGATATTTATCATCGGCTAGTATTTGATGATGCAGAATGGGTAAATGTTTATGATTATGCAAAGGAATTGACAGATACTTCAAAAGTAATTATCGTCAATGGAGTTTCCAAGCAATATGCTATGACAGGCTTTCGGATTGGTTGGGCAGTTGCAAATAAAAAATTACAAGAAGTGATGCGCATATTGCAAGGACATCAGACATCAGGTCCTTCTATAGTAATGCAAAAAGCAGCAGTTGGTGCTTTAAATGGCGTTCAGTCTCAAGTTGAATCATTAAGAGTGACTTTGCAAAATAATTGTAAAGTTATGATGGAGCGCTTGAATGCTTTTGATGGTATTCGTGTGACAAAACCACAAGGTGCATTTTATTCTTTTGTAGATTTCAGCTATTATGAAAAGGATTCACGTAAGCTTGCAGATTTCTTATTGGATAAAGTAAGAGTTGCAACTGTGCCAGGTATCGATTTTGGATTGGAAGGGTATCTAAGATTATCGACTTGCGGCTCAATTAAAGATATTACAGAAGGCACAGACAGAATAAAATGGGCATTAGACCCGAATTCTCCCAATGAATTATATATTGGTCAAAGAAAATTAGTGAGGGATTGGTTATGAAATATGTAGAAATAAATTCGCCTGCTAAGCAACAAGCAGCAGAATTCAAAAGTGATTACGATTTAACAAATCATGGCTTTCGCAAAATCAAGACAGCATTTTGGAATTTGCCTGTAGAAGCTTTATATGAGGAAGCTATTTTTAGAAACGAAGGACATTTAGTAGATAGTGGTGCATTACAAGTTTGGACAGGTAAATGGACGGCACGCGCTGCTAATGATAAATATATTGTCAAAGAACCCACATCCCAGGATAAAATATGGTGGGGACAATATAATAAACCAATGGCTCAGGAAAAATTTGAGGGTTTATTAATTCGTTTGCTTTCTTACTGTCAAGGTAAGGAATTGTTTGTTCAGGACTGTTATGTTGGCGCAGATCCTAATTATCGTTTGCCTGTTCGCATTATAACGAGTACAGCATGGCAGAGTTTTTTCGCGAGGAATATGTTTATTCCTCCAAAAACAAAAGAAGAATATAAATATTTTATCCCTGAATTTACATTAATTGCAGTTCCTGAATTCAATGCTGACCCACGTATTGATGGCACTTTAAGCGAAACCGCGATTGTGCTTAATCTTGCTCAAAAAATGGCTCTAATTGCGGGCACAAGCTATGCGGGTGAAATAAAAAAGACCATATTTACTCTAATGAATTACTTAATGCCTTTGCAAAATGTTATGTCGATGCATTGTAGCGCAAACGTTGGCGGCAAAGGTGATGTAGCATTATTCTTTGGTTTAAGTGGTACAGGGAAAACAAGCTTATCAGCAGATCCAAAACGACATTTGATAGGTGATGATGAACATGGCTGGAGCGATGATACTGTTTTTAACTATGAAAATGGTTGCTATGCTAAAGTTATTCGGTTATCTGCTGAAAATGAGCCTGATATTTGGAATGCAATACATCGTTTTGGTGCAATTCTTGAGAATGTAATTTATGATATACCTTCTCGGAAACTCGATTTAAATGATGATAGTATTACTGAAAACACGCGTTCTTCATATCCTTTAAGCTTTATCAATAATGCTGTTCCCGAAAAGATGGTTAATTCTCAACCTAAAAACATCATTTTCTTAACTTGTGATGCAACAGGGGTTATGCCTCCAATCGCTCGATTAAATCTAAATCAAGCAATGTATCATTTTATAAGTGGCTATACTTCAAAAATTGCGGGAACTGAAATTGGATTGGGAAGAGAACCGGAATTAACGTTCAGTGCTTGTTTTGGCGCGCCATTTATGGTTCATCATCCTTTCTTTTATGCGAATTTACTTAAAGAAAGAACTGAACGCGCAGGAGCAAATATTTGGCTTGTAAATACAGGTTGGGTTGGTGGCAAATTTGGTGTAGGTAAGCGTATTTCTATTCGTCATACACGCAATTTGCTTAATGCTGCTTTAGAGGGCAAATTAGATAATGTCAAATATCGTACCGATAAAATATTTGGTTTTGAAGTGCCATTGGAATGCCCCGAAGTTCCCGAAGATGTACTTGAGCCATCAAATGCATGGGGAAATAAGAAAGAATATTGGGAAAAATACGATTCACTTGCTGCTCGCTATATAGAGAATTTCAAAATGTTCGAAGCAGGTGTCCCAAAAGAAATCGTCCAAGCCGGACCAAAGCGTATCAATGTAAATGAAATGGGTATA
>DAOTPH010000160.1:0-4410 GCA_035451765.1 Bacteroidota bacterium
CTGTCACCACCATACCCGTGTTGGAATCATAGGCGGCACGTGTTTCTAACCACGCCACATTCTCTACCCCCCAAGCCGCCGTATTTACAAAAAATGCCTGCATTGTATCATCAACGTTGTAATCCTTGTAAAATCTTGTATTCGCTTCCTTCGCAAATAACCTTACAACAGACGATCGCTTCCTTCCCGCTATTGCCGTTACGTGATATTTCCGTCCCCACGCATTCATTGGATATTCTTGCTCTATAATAAAATCACAATATCCTACATCTTTTGGTATATATGCACAATGATTGCCCGATATGACTGATACTGGCTTATTTGCATATACATAACTTCCACCTAAATCAGAATAGGCTGATTGCGTTGCTATCAACCAATCATCGCCTCTGTTTAAAGTTGCATTCAATGTTTGGCCCGACTGATAAATCTTATTGTTATGGTCGGCATCAATTATTATTGAGCCATTATTCCCACCTAAAGAAAAAGATACTTCAGTACTATCATAAACACCCACAATACTGACATAAGGTGTTAAAGATTGTAGAGTTAAATCGCAGGTCTCTCTATAAGAAGAAACGATATATTCTTTGCCGAGTGCATGAGTTGGAATTGCCAAAAAGCCGTCACTTGTATATTGATATCGTGTCACGCCATATACAATAATTGGCTCATCTGCTTCTATTATTATTCCACGACCACGCCATACTTGCGTTGGTTTTAATGTGCTTATATAACCACCACCACCTCTTGTGTAAGGTTGCGCTTCTGATGGTAATAAATCCTGTGCTATTATATCATTTGGCTTCGTTCGCAAAATATACCTTGGCTCGTTCGAAAAATATGGGATTGTAATCCTTACATCAGTTGCCACCCCTGATGATATATAGAGCTTTATCTTGTTGTTTGGGCCTACTTCCTCCCATGCTGGATGGAATGCAATCACAAATTCAGTCCCTTGATTTGTTGCTCCAAGGAGTTTAGGAAGTGTCTCCTTGATTTTCTGCAAATCAGTTTGTGCATTCAATATTACCGTCATTCCAAAGCAAGTAGCTAATAGAATTAGAAAATAATAACGTAAATGATTTAACATATCAAACTCCAATAAAATTGATATTAATTTATATGTATATAACACAAAATATCAAAATATATTGCATATTACTACAAAATTTATTATTATTCATATAAATAATAATAAAAAATATAAATAAATAAATTTTTTCTAATTATTTGAGTATAATCAAGTAATATTTACCGAATCAATGAGAGATATTTATTTATTATAAAAATGTTGAAAAATGAAATGCAACCATTCCCCCCTCTAAGATTTAGAGGGGGGAATAAGTTTTATTTACCGAAGTTTAAAAAATAGCAGCATTTTTATACAATGTAGCTACCGCGTTTCACATAGCTTGTATGTAGTAATTTATGTGAAAGATGGCCGCAAGGACCTTCGGTCAAGAATTTTTCGTAAATATACTTAACATGGGGATTTTCGTGGGATTTACGGATTGGCAATCCCTCATCTTCTTTATAAATAGCTTCAGCTCGTTTTTTCCGAATTTCAAGTGAGGTTGGAATAGGTTCTCCACCACCACCAATACAACCACCAGGACATGCCATAATTTCGATAAAATGAATATTACTTAGCTCGCCTCTCTTTAAAGCTTCCATAACTTTTTTAGCATTTGCTGTTCCATGAGCAATCATAAAGTTCAAATCTACGCCTTCAAGGAATGACCATTCTGGTTTTACGTTTTCTAGGTGCACAGAAGCTTGGCGCACACCCTCCATTCCACGGCAAGGAGTAATATCAAGATTTTCAAATGGTACGGGGCGCCCTGTTACTAATTCATAAGCTGTTCTTAATGCGGCTTCCATCACACCACCTGTAGCACCAAAAATAAGTCCAGCCCCTGAAGCTTCACCAAAAGGTTCATCGAATGTAGATTTTGGAAGTTCAGGTAAATAGATACCTGCTTCTTTAATCATTTGGGCAAGTTCCCGTGTTGTTAAAGCAAAATCGACATCTTTTAAGCCTGAGCTATTCATTTCGGGTCGATTACATTCATATTTCTTTGCAGTGCAAGGCATAAGAGAGACAGATACAATATCTTTAGGATCAATGTTGGTCTCTTGTGCATAGAATGTTTTTATAATTGCGCCGAACATTTGTTGAGGTGATTTAGCGGTGGAAAGGTGATCAACATATTCAGGATAGAAATATTCAATAAATTTAATCCATCCTGGTGAGCAAGAAGTTAATTGTGGTAATTTTACATTTGGATTTTTGTCAACTAACGCTGATTTTAACCTGAGTAATAATTCTGTTCCTTCTTCCATAATAGTTAAATCAGCTGTGAAATTTGTATCGAACACACGGTCAAATCCCATCATTTTTAATGCTGTATTAAGTTCACCTGTTAATGAATTGCCGGGAGGCAGTCCAAATTCTTCACCAATTGCAGCACGTGGAGAAGGTGCAGTTTGAATCACAACATGTTTTTTGGGATTATCAATTGCTTGCCATACTTCATCGGATGAATCTTTTTCTTTTAATGCACCTGTTGGGCATCGATTTATACATTGTCCACAATTAATACAGATAACTTCTTCTAATGGTTTATCCAGAAAAGTAGTAATTTTTGTATCATAACCACGATTAACAGCTTCCAGTACCCCCACAGCTTGTAAATCCGTGCAAGTACGAACGCATCTTCGGCATAATATACATTTATTCATATCGCGAACAATAGCATAGCTCGAATTATCAATTTCATAAAAAGGTTCTTCTACGTGGCCAAAGCGATAATAATCAACGCCATATTCTTTTGCAAGCTTTTGCAATTGGCAATTGCCATTTCTTTCACAGGTATAACATTCCCCATAATGATCACTGATCATTAAGTCTAATATAGTGCGACGTGCTTTACGAACTTTTTCACTGGTTGTATGAATTTTTATAGGTTGAGTAATAGAATATGAACACGATGCTTGGAGAGTTCGCATTCCTTCAATCTCAACAAGACAAATTCGACAACTTCCCGTAACACATAAATCTGGATGAAAGCATAAAGTAGGAATATTTATTTTTTGCATTCTACATGCTTGCAAAATACTGATTCCATAAGGTACATTATATTTTCTTCCATCAATTTCAATATCTACTGTTTTACCATTATTCCCAGAAACCTGACCTCCATTATTTGAGGTTTGCTGAGAATTAGATGTTTTATTATTAAAAGCATTATCAGTCATTTTTTTCTCCCATTTTTAATAATTTGCCAAAATTTCATCACCAAAATGTGTCATAATAGTTATAAACGAATTGGGGCTTGATTGCCCTAAACCACATTTTGAAGCGATTTGCATAATTTCACCAAGGGAAATTAATTCCCTTAGATACTGAACTGAGCATTTTCCTTCCTCAATTAAATTTATACCATCTAGCAATTTCTTATTTCCAATGCGGCAAGGCGTGCATTGTCCGCAAGATTCTTCGGTGAAGAATTCCATAAAATTCTTTAATATTTTCAACATATCCCGGGAATGATTAAATACGATAATAGAACCGCCTGTTGGAACATCTTCAAATGAAATATTTCTTGCCAAATCTTCTTCGGGAATGCAAACACCTGATGCTCCACCTACCTGGACTGCCTTAACATCTTTTGCTCCGACAATATCAAGCACTTCTGCTATTGTTGTTCCATAAGGAATTTCATAAACTCCGGGAAATTCAACATCGCCTGAAACGCTGATTAATTTTGAACCTTTTGATTTTTCTGTTCCGATAGAAGTAAACCATTCCACTCCTTTGTTTATGATAATAGGAACAGTTGCAAGAGTTTCTACATTATTTACTACTGTGGGATAACCCAAATATCCTCTATCAACGGGATAAGGTGGTCTGTTACGCGGTTCACCTCTTAATCCTTCGAGGGATTCAATTAATGCGGATTCTTCACCGCAAACATAAGCACCTGAACCAAGACGTATTTCAATATCGAAGTCGAACCCGCTTCCGAGAATGTTCTTTCCCAGCCTATTTGAATTACGCATATCTTCGAGTGTTTTTTCCATATGTTCTCTCATATAGGAATATTCACCACGTAAATAAACGAATCCATAATGAGCACCGATTGAATATCCACAAATGATCATACCATTGTAAACTTGTTCTGTGAATTCAGTCAATAGCACTCTATCTTTAAATGTGCCAGGTTCGCCTTCATCTGCATTGCAAACAACATACTTTTTATCGGATGGTGTGGCAGCTGCTGCAACCCATTTAACGCCTGCAGGAAATCCTGCGCCTCCTCTCCCTTTTAGGATTGAATTTTTTACTGTTAATAAAATATCATCGGGAGTCATCTGCAAGGCTTTTTTCAATCCATCGCCAAAATT